>SKZT01000104.1 GCA_007127235.1 Desulfobacteraceae bacterium | reverse complement strand
TTTTGGATGTTATGTAAATATCTTACCCAAACCGAGAATCTGGTGACATTGGTTGGCGTAATAATAGGAGTAGCTTTGATCCAGTCCCTGTACGGGCTTTTACAGGCAATGATACCGACCATCGGAGTGCTAGGGGCGGATGTGTCTTCAGGGCTTGGTGATGCGCGGGGAACCTTTATTAACCGAAACCATTTTGCGGGATTCATTGAAATGGTATGGCCTTTAGGGTTGGGCCTGATTCTGGCAAAAGCGCGTTCGTCAAAAAAAGACAAAAGGTACAGCAGCAGGTCGATACCTACCATAAAACGGCTGAAAATTTATCTGTCCTCCGATCGGATCGGATTTCAGCTGTTTATAATTTCCACATTGCTGTTTATTTTGCTGGCACTGTTGTTTTCTAAATCAAGAGCCGGAATTATCGGAGCTTTTATTGGATTGGTGGCCTATATACTGTTATGCCACATGGGGGGAAAGAAACTTTCCCAGGGTGTTTGGATAACCCTGGGAATGGGAGGTGTATTATTATTGTTTTATAGCAGTGCCATTGGCTTTGAACAGATTATCAGTCGTTTTTTGGCCATCGAGGGCCATGCAGGATCCCGAATAAACATATGGAAAGATACCATTGTCATAATCAAAGAACATCCTTTTGGAATAGGGCTTGGCAATTATGAATATGTCATGCCGGTTTTCAATGCCCATGGACCCTATGGCACCAGTTATGCCCATGTCCACAACGATTATCTCCAATTGCTAGCCGAAACTGGATGGCCAGGATTTATCGCCCTGGTGGGCGGATTTTACGTGTTTTTGGGAAAATCTGTCCTGATGATTCGGCGATTTGGTTCAAAAATGAGTCCGGAAAGGTTCTATATCACTGTGGGAGCGATCAGCGGTTTGATATCCATGGCGTTTCACAGCTTTTTTGATTTCAACCTTCAGATACCGGCCAATATGCTTTATTTTGTGGTGTTGATGGCAATCGTGATTAGCAATGAGCAACGAGCAATGAGCAATGAGGGAGGATTGATGACCAAGGTTAAAAAAAGGATAAGGGTGAAGATAGAAGATGAGAAGTTGGGAAGATAACTTATTTTACCCCGTTGGTACAAAACAATAAGCATGTTTTTTTCAACCAGTATGTCCTTGGGTGAATTCCAATTCAACATCAGGGTTTAGTTTAAATTGCCTGAAAGTGTATTGATAAAAGCTGGGCTTTAGCACCCATTTAGCCTGAACATATTTAAATTGAAATTATTATGAAGATTTAATTAATTTAAAAAATTCGCGCGCGATAAATTACCGCACATGAAGATCCTGAAACCCCCTTGTGGAACAACCAAGGGGGTTTTTTCTTTTTTGGGAAACATTAAAAGCAGTGGCTGGAAAAAATCATGGCTTATGGTGTAAAAAACACCATTTACCTCTGCATTAAAAATTGAATACAGAGGAAATGATGGTGGAGAAGTGATCCCCCCGGTGGCCCTTATAAATGGTAACACCGGAATGTGCTTCTATAGCTTTCCAGAAAATGTTTTTGGCGGTGTTATCGGTCGGAGATATACGAAAAAGTATAATCTCCTCCCTCTAGCCTTGCTTTCTCCTGTTTTTCTTGATTAAAAGACCAATACAGATGGCCTTGATTCATAAATACTGACATACTCAGGTTCAACCGGATTAGACAAACACCCGGCCAGCGCCATAATTGAACTAACGGCCAAATCAATTTTTTCAGATGATTTTCTCTTTGATGGACCCTGCTGGATCTATTTCAACGGTCAAGTTCCCGATGCACCATCTAAGAACTGGATCTCCATTGTGTTTGACCTTCCGGGATAATACCAATCTTAACAGCTCCTTTGTTGGTCCTGACATGGACTTGTAACCCTGCCCAAAACCAACCATTGATACACCTTCATTTTCCAACTGTTGCCGTACATTTTCAGCACCCCACCTGTCAAAAAGAACACCACGGAGATCATATTTCGATTTACATTCCAGGATTTTTCCAATAACAAATGAATACTCGATGCAATCGCCGGGGACCTGGTTCAAATACCCACGCCTTACCCAGTCATAATAAAACTTCTTTCTTTGCTCTCTGACAGCCCTTTCAGGCACCCAGGCAAAAGATAAAAAATAATATGGATGATCTTCTTTTTCCGGGGGGAAACATAGCGAAAAAGCAGTTAGGTCCTGGGTTGAAGATAAATCTAAGCCACCATAACACGTCCGGCCAGCCAAATCAGGAAATACACCTTCGCAGGAATCCCAATCATCCAGAGAAATAAATGGGGATTCAGATTCAGTCCACTGGTTCAGATGCAATCTCCGAAAAATAGCTTCATATACGGGACTTGTTTTGGCTCTTTCGCATTCCCGGTGCAGATAGTCGATCTCCAAAGAAACATTAATATTTGGATTCACACGTTGCCACACCTTCGGCTCTGTCCAATCTGCCCCATCAGGTATTTCATAAATAACCGGAAAATAAGCTGAATCACTGACAGAACCATCTATAACACCCTTTGAATATTGAAATTTTTCAAAACAGATGCTGTTGCTATTGGTTCAAGAGCTAAGCTGCCCCAACCCTTTCAAGGTAGTACTAAAAACTGTAGGTGAGTAATTATTTTTCTCATAAGCTCTGGACAGGAGCCTGGCCGAATGTTATGGTCATGTACAAACCATAATATTCGGGAGGGAGCATGATTTTATCATCGATTTTAGAGCGATTTATGGAAAAGACCCCGCTTTCGGTCATGGCCAGGGCAATTATGGGACGTATTTTTAAACCGCAACTGCTCAACGAATGGTTCGATACGACAGCAGAAAAACAATATACAAAAGAACTGTTATTTTCGACAGTGTTTGACCTTATCAGCCTGGTCATATTCGGAAGTCATAAAACCCTCAGTGCGGCAATACAGGCCAGAAAAGATGAAATTCCTGTTTCGGTGCAATCTGTGTATAATAAGGTCAACGGCATTGAGACCCATGTATCAGAAGAACTGGTCAGATTTGCTGCCAATGAAATTACGGAAGTTGTCGAACAAATGGGAGACAAGCAGCCGCCATTATTGCCGGGTTTGCAAATCAAAATACTTGATGGTAATTGCATTGAAGCCACAGAGCATCGGATTAAGAAGTTGCG
>SKZT01000312.1 GCA_007127235.1 Desulfobacteraceae bacterium | reverse complement strand
GCTTCAGCTTTACCTATGGATGCTTTGGTACAAATTGAAGCCGTTGTGTCACACGGAGACGGTACACCCCCACAAGCTGTTGAAGACAGGCATGGAATCGTCATAGAAGCAAACAATACGGAAAATGCACCAAAAAGTTCTCTATCGACACAAACTGTAGCGTTTTCTCATTACAATCATATTTCAGCGCAATTACCTTTAGACCCAATAACTGGTGAAATGGTAGCTGGTGGTGTAAAAGAGCAGGCTGGACAGTGCTTAAAAAATATCAAGGCAATTGTCGAAAGTGTCGACCACGTTATGGACGATGTAGTTAAAATAAATATCGCCCTGAAGAATATCGCAGATATTGATGCTGTAGACGAAGTGTACACAACATTCTTCCCAGACGGTGTTCCTGCACGAAGAACAGTTGGCGTATCAGCGTTACCTAAAGATGCTCTAGTCCAAATCGATGCAGTTGTATCAAACGCTGAAGGAACACCTCCACAAGCATAACAGGCATGTGTTTGTAAATACAGAAACTATCAAAAGTACTTGTTAATGCCGACTGTGAATGCGAAAGCGCACACCTGATTATAGAAAAGGGAGCTGAGAATGTTTTGCAGCTCCCTTCTTTTATTCTCTCGGGCTAAGCAGCGCTGCCGCTTTTCATGATTTGATACGAAAACAAGCACAAAATCGTAACGCCTAAACCCAATTACCAACCCGTACTACCCCAACTTTTTGAGAAGTTACAAGAGTTAATAAGATGGATTATAAAACCCTGAGGGAACAGGATCTGGAGATTTCTTCCGGAGCTGTGGAAGGGGCAGTAAATTATGTTGTTGCCAAGCGTTTTGACAGCGGGGGCATGAGATGGATCAGGGACCGGGCAGAAGCACTGCTGCAACTTCGCTGTATCGAGGTAAACAATGATTGGGACGCATTCATTTCTTATGTCCGTGATAAAATCAGTCGGCAAACGAAGGCGTTTGAAGAGAACTTTTTCTTAAAAAGCAAAAGCGCAGATCCACTTCCAACTTATGGAATTAACTAATAAAAACATTGAACCAAACAAGGAGATGGGAGAAACTGCACCCAAATGAATTGATACCAAAAAAAACCGTCTTTAGAATTATTTCCAAAGTAAATTGAATGACCCCGCAAAAGTATGAAATTTTCAAATTTGTCTTTTCTTGATTTGAGTTAGATAATACTCAAAGGGTAAAGGTATGCGAATAGATATTAAAAATTTAAAGGACATACAGACCAGCACACTAACTTTTTGGCCGAAAAAGTAGCGAAAAGAAGCTTGACAATGTACGCCAACGGCGTATAACGTATAAGTTTCCAACCCGTGTTTACGAAAGGAGCTTACAGCGTGTTGATTCCTGATATTGCAAAGACCGGTTGGTTGACTGTAGGAATGAGATTCTTATACCGATCCGTATAGCCTAATAATATTCGGCTTGTGAGATACGATCTATGAAAAGACGAACGCTGCTTCAAAAAATAATTGATGGCTCAAAAAACATAAGATTCGCAGAGATGGTTAATCTTGTTAAAGGTTTCGGTTTCGAGCTATCCCGGACCGATGGTAGCCACCACATTTTCACACGACCAGATATCCCTGAGCTTGTGAATTTGCAGGATATTAAGGGCCAGGCCAAACCATATCAAATACGACAGTTTCTAAAGCTGGTTGAAAAACACAATCTTAAGCTGGAGGAAAAATAATGAGGGACTATCATATTAACATTTTCTATTCCGATGATGACGAAGGATACATCGCTGATATTCCCGATCTTGAGGCATGCTCTGCCTTCGGTGATACTCCTTACGAAGCATTGCAGGAAGTTCAAAAGGCTAAAGAGCTGTGGATAGAGGCAGCACGATCAGAGGGCAAGCCTATTCCGCCCCCTAAATATCGACCGGTTATATATCAGGTGGTATCTGCTTGATTGTATTGGAGTCTGAACATCAGCTCGAAGATGGATGTTCATTCCGCAATGCTTCATTTGCATCTCTCAAACTGGGCGTTCAACAATAATTATCCGAAACCTGAATATTTCCGGATCGAAAAATTCCTGATTATAACGGATTTTTTCCAAAGTAAATTAAATGACCCCGCAAACTCATCCCAGGTCGCTGCCCTCGTTGTTATACACGATAGAGCAATTACCGATAATTTGCATCCAGGTTATTCCCAAAAAACCATCTTTACAATATCCAAAAAGATTTGGTATCCTTCTGAGCTTTCAGGATTTTTTTCCCACGTCACTTAAGGGACGTGGGAAAAAATAATGCCCCCATCTTGCTTGTCTTTTGGCCCGTATCCGGCGTTGCATTGAGGGGCACAGACAATGAGTATGCACCCCTCAATGCGCCTTGAATACGGACCAAAATCCGGCGCAATCTGGGGGCATTATTTCTTCCCACGTCCCTAACTCCGGAAAAATTTTCAAGCTATAGTGACATTGAAGCGAAATTTTTAAAAAGGATTGCCATGAGACAATCGAGTACTTGGAAAACCGTGCTTATAGAAGACAAGGTGAGCAATGCACATGTTTTTCTTATAGTTTTTGCTTGTATCTTTTTTGCGTTTCCTGGATGTATGAAAATCGGACCACATTATGCTCCACCTGAAATGGAAATGCCGATTAATTGGTTGATAATTTCAGACCCTGCCCTGATGGTGGAAAAAGAGATAAACCACAATTGGTGGACTGTATTTGAGGATCCTTTATTATCGCGTCTCATGGATCAGGCCGCAGAAGGCAATTTGGATTTGAAAACTGCTTTGGCAAGGATTAAGGAGACACGTGCACGACTTGACTTTGCTGCCGGCGGCTATTTTCCAGACATGGATGCAGCAGCAAATGTGACCCGACAGAGAACAAGTGAAAATAGCGGTATTTCGGGCGGTCTCAGATTTACCAACCATTTGTTAGGGGTGGATGCCTGGTGGGAAATCGATCTTTTTGGGCGCATTAGTCGATCTATCGAAGCTGCGGGAGCTGATTACGAAGCCGCTGAAGAAGATCACTCAGATGTGCTGGTGAGCCTTTATGCAGAAACGGCCATAAATTATCTGACTATTCGAACCCTTCAAGCACGTCTTGCATCCACCATGGGTAACATTGAATCCCAAAAACAGGTCCTGGAGCTGACTCGAAGTCGATTTCGATACGGCTTGGCCTCTGACCTTGATGTGGCCCAGGCCGAGGATGTTCTGGCCAGTTCACAATCCCAGGTACCTCCTTTGCGAGTGGAGTTGAATCAGGCTATGAACAATATTGCTTTGCTACTTGGTGAACCTCCAGGTGTTCTCAGACAAGAGCTTATGAAAGTCAAAGGTATTCCACTTCCTCCATCTTCAATTGCCGTGGGAATTCCTGCAGATCTTTTACGGCAGCGTCCTGATATTCGCCGTTCAGAAAGACAGCTGGCGGCTCAAACAGCTCGCCTCGGGGTTGCTACAGCCGATCTTTATCCTTCTTTTAGTCTTTTTGGTACTTTGGGACTGGAATCTATCGATGCAGGAGATTTGTTAAGCAGTGGCAGTCATTTTTACAGCTTTGGCCCAAGATTTCGCTGGAACATTTTTGACGGAGGAAGAATCAGAAGTCTCATACGTGTGGCAGATGCAGTCACTGAACAGGCACTGCATCAGTATGAACAGACTGTGATCAGGGCGTTGAGTGAGGTGGACAGTGCCATATATGCTTACCTGCAAGAACAAAAACGCCTGGAGGCCCTTGAGCGTTCAGTGGCAGCAACCAATAGAACCCTCTCATTGGCTGTTCAGCTTTATAAGGAGGGACTTCGTGATTTTCAGAGCGTGCTGGATGCACAGCGATTTCTTTTTAATCAGGAAAACCAATTGGCTCAGAGTCGGGGAAACGTTGCCATCAATTTGGTGCTGCTCTACCGTGCCCTGGGAGGTGGATGGAATTCTCAAAGAAAGGTTGAAACTGCGCATGAAATTTAAGAGACCCTGATTGTAACGGATTTGGGGGGTGAGGGGTGGTTTGTTGAAGGAGTGCAAAAGCTGTGCTTTTGCATTTTTTTCTCGTGCTTATGCGCAGAGCGTGGGAAAGAGGCAAATAAAATTCTCTATTAACCCATCACCCCCAAATTCGTTACAACCAGAAGATATCCAATGGATTTGAGGACAATCCTGCATGATTGGTGATATAATGTGGGCTCCCTTGTAAAAACCTGAAACTATGAGATTGACACTTTTTACCATTGGGTATGGATTTGGAAGGAATAAAAATGAAAGTTGAATTTTACAAAAACTTTATATTCAGGGCATTTTGGATTTTCCCATTTTTGATCCTGGCAGTTTTACAAACAAGCTGTCAACGGCAAAGTGAATATGTTGCTCCACCACCACCTCAGGTGGTTGTGAGCAAACCGACAATTCAATCTGTGACAGAGTTTGCCGAATTTTCGGGGACAACCCAGCCCTATGAATTTGTTGAGGTGCGGGCTCGGGTGGAAGGTTATCTTGAAAGTATTCATTTTCAACCGGGAAGAGTGGTTGAAAAGGGGCATCTACTTTTTACCATTGACCCCAAACCTTTCCAGGCGAAACTGGATGAAGCACGGGCGGAACTGGAACAGCGTCAGGCTCAGCTTCAACAGGCTGACGCCGCTGTTCAGCGTAAGGAAATGGCTTTCAGGGCCAATGCGATCAGTGAATTGGAAGTGATTCAGGCAAGGGCAGACCGTGAAGTGGCCAGAGCCGCCATCCAGGGTGTTCGGGCAGCCATAGAAACGGCTAAAATAAATTTGTCATATACCAAAATTCATGCTCCTATTTCAGGACGTATTGGACGAAGCCTGTTAGATTTGGGCAATTTGGTGGGCTCCTCAGAAAACACCTTGCTGACAACCATTGTACAAGACAACCCTGTATATGCTTATTTCCATATCAACGAAAGGGATTTCATTTACTACCAGGCCAGTCGCACAGGCACAGACAGTCCCACACAAGGAGACGGACAGGCCCGTCTGGAGTTAGGGTTGGCCGGCAATGATAAGTATCCATTTGAAGGATACATTGACTTTGTGGACAATCGACTGGACCCTTCTACAGGTACCATCCAGGTCCGGGGAGTTTTTCCCAATCCCGAACGACAATTGTGGTCGGGTCTTTTCGTGCGTATCCGTGCACCTCTCGGTATCACCGAAAATGCTCTCATGGTGCCTGATGTGGCTCTGGGAAGCGATCAGCGGGGACGGTTCCTCTTAACGGTTAACGAGGAAAATGTGGTGGAATATCGCCCGGTAAGGCTGGGGGTCTTGGTGGATGGCCTCAGGGAGATTAAAGATGGTATTTCTGCTGAAGAAAGAGTGATTATCGCAGGAGTCCAAAGCGCACGGCCTGGTTTGACGGTCACGGTCAGAGAAGAAGACGGTCGGAAAGATTCCAATTCCAAGCTTGTCGGAAAGGTTCAGTGAGGTAAATTTACATGTTCAGCCGTTTTTTCATTGATCGCCCAATTTTTGCAGCAGTCATTTCTATTATCATTGTTATTGCAGGGCTTGTCACATTCAGGGCTTTGCCTATCACTCGTTATCCTGACATTTTGCCGCCGACAGTCACTGTGTCCACTGTATACCCGGGGGCCAGCGCCCAAGTGGTCGCTGACACAGTGGCTCAGCTCATTGAAGATCAGGTAAACGGGGTTGAGGACATGCTGTATATGTCGAGCACATCGTCCAGTAACGGTCAGTATCAGTTGACGGTCACTTTTAAAACAGGTACGGATCTGGATATGGCCGCAGTGATGGTCCAGAACGCGGTGGCCCTTGTGGAACCACAGTTGCCGGAAGAAGTGAGGCGAACGGGTATCCAAACCCGTAAACGCTCCGCAAATATTGTCATGATCGTGTCCATGATCTCAGCAAACGATGAATATGATTCTCTCTTCCTGAGCAACTATGGTACGTTGCGCATCAAGGATGAACTGGCGCGTTTGGAAGGTGTGGGTGATGTCCTGGTTTTTGGCGGTACCTACAGCATGCGCATATGGCTGGATCCTCAAAAGCTCAAAGTTCGGGGTCTTACCATTAATGAAGTGGTTACGGCCATACGGGAGCAAAATGTTCAGGTGGCGGCAGGCCAGATCGGAAGAGCTCCAGTACCTGTTGACCAGACCTTTCAGTATGCCATTAATGTAACAGGCCGCCTGGAAGATGTGAGCCAGTTTGAGGATATCATCATCAAGGGAGAATCAGGAGGTCGATTCGTCAGAGTCAAAGATGTGGCGAGGGTGGAGCTGGGGGCTCAATCCTACGATGTGAATGCCAAACTAAAGGGCAAACCCTCTGCCGCCATGGCTGTTTTTCAGCTGCCCGGTGCCAACGCATTGGATGTTTCACAAAGGGTTGAGGACAAGATGGAGGAGCTCAAAGTGGCTTTTCCTGAAGGAATGGAATACCAGATTCCCTTCAATACCACATTGTTTGTGGATGCTGCCATCCGTGAAGTAATTCTGACCCTGTTTATTGTTTCCTTCCTGGTAATTATCACCATTTTTATATTTCTTCAGGACTGGAGGGCCTCACTTATCCCTGCAGTCACCATTCCTGTCAGTCTTATTGGAACATTTGCCGTCATGGGGCTGCTGGGGTTTAGCCTCAACATGATTACTCTTTTTGGCATTGTCCTTGTCATTGGAATTGTGGTGGACGATGCCATCATCGTGACAGAAAATGCTGTCCGCAATATTGACGAATCAGGTCTCAGCTCCCGTGATGCCACCGTGCGGGCCATGAATGAGGTTACTGGTCCCATTGTGGCCACATCTTTTGTTCTTCTGGCCGTTTTTCTGCCCACGGCTTTTATTGGTGGTGTGAGCGGTCAGATTTTTCGTCAATTCGGTCTCACCATTGCCACGGCAACGGTGTTCAGCTCCATCAATGCCCTTACCCTGAGCCCGGCACTGTGCGCTCTGGTTTTACGGCCCACCCCCCAAAGGAAAAACCCTTTTTTCAGGGGTTTCAATTGGGCATTTGAAAAAGGACAGTCTTTCTACAGATTTGTGCTGGGCGGTATGATTCGACGGGCAATTCTTATGATCCCGTTGTTTCTGATTCTTGCAGGAGTGTCTTACTGGGGTTTTACCTTTTTGCCCACAGGTTTCCTTCCTGATGAAGACCAGGGTTATGTGATGCTCTCCGTGCAACTTCCCGATGGAGCTGCCAAACCCCGCACGGATGCAGTGGTGGACACAATCAATGAGAATTTGAGCACCATGGAAGGTCTGAGAAGTTATGTGTCCGTATCGGGTTATTCTCTTCTGGATGGCACCACTGCGGCCAATGCCGCCGCTTACTGGATCATTCTGGAACCCTGGGATAAAAGGACAACACCCGATGTCAGCCTTACCAGCATCCTGGGACGTCTTTGGCAAATGGGTCACACCATTCCTGAAGCCAACGTTTTGGCCTTTTCTCCTCCGGCCATTATTGGTCTGGGCCAGGCAGGTGGATTTCAAATGGAATTGCAGGACAGGGAAGGTGCCGGTTTGGAAAATCTTCAGTTGATGACCATGGAAATCATTCGGGATGCCAATGCCCACGCCGCTATGGACAACGTTTTTTCAACTTTCAGAGCCAATGAACCTCAACTCTATGCGGATGTGGATCGTAATCAGGCCAAAACCCTGGGCGTTTCCCTTTCGGACATCTTTTTGACGCTCCAGGCTTATCTGGGTTCTTTATATGTCAATGATTTCAATAAATTCGGGCGCACTTACCAGGTAAATGTTCAGGCGGACACCACTTTCAGGAGGCACGTTGAAGACTTGCGACGGCTGGAAGTTCGAAACGATCATGGGGCTATGGTTCCCTTGGGAACCTTGATCAATGTGGAAGAAATTTTGGGGGCCCAGATCATTCGTCGATACAATATGTATCCTTCGGCATCCATCAGTGGTTCTGCAGCCGCCGGATTCAGTTCGGGTCAAGCCATGGAACTCATGGAAGAAATAGCCCAAAGAACACTTCCAGGCACTATGGGTATAGAGTGGACAGGGATGTCTTATCAGGAAAAACTCGCCACAGGACAAGCCGGAATTATTTTTGCTCTTGCAGTTCTCTTTGTTTATCTGGTACTTTGTGCTCTGTATGAGAGCTGGTCCATTCCCTTTGCCATCATTCTTGCTGTTCCTCTGGCCCTGGTTGGAACTGTCCTGGCACTAATGGTTGCGGGTCTGGAGGTGAACATGTACACCCAGATTGGAATGGTACTGCTCATTGGTCTTGCTTCCAAAGCGGCTATTCTTATCGTGGCCTTTGCCAAGACTCTTCGGGAATCAGGGAAATCTATCAACGAGGCAGCCCTGGAAGCTGCTCAATTGCGCTTCAGACCTATTCTCATGACTGCATTGACTTTTATTCTGGGGGTGTTCCCATTAGTTATAGCCATGGGTGCAGGTGCTGCCAGTCGACGGTCCGTTGGTACGACGGTTTTTGGGGGGATGCTTTCAGCCATTGTTCTCATGGTGGTATTTGTCCCCATCTTTTTTGTGGTGCTAAGAAGATTTAGTGAATGGATTCAAAAGAAAAAACATGCCATTTAAAAATGAAGCATAGGATCGGCTGCCTTCTTCGGTTCTTGTTCCATAACAAATTTTTCTGAAAATCACTGCCATCCTCAGAGCAAGCTCAGCTTCATTATTGGTCGCAGGAAGCTGTGGACAGCGGCATCACCAAAAGATATAGTAGGCAGAAAAAAACTTTATCTTTTGGAGGTGTTATTATGTTGACCCCTGTTTTTGATAAATTTGTTGAAAGGTTGTTGATGGATCTGGAAAAGAGCACCTTTTCAGGCGTATCCGTGTGAGTTTGAAAAAACGAACGCGTGATGGTGACAAAGAAATATTCCTTATAACCAATCTACCGAAAAAGGCAGCGGATGCCACGAAAATAGCAGAATTATACCGTGGTCGCTGGACAATAGAAACAGCATTTCAGCACCTTGCGGACCATTTGAATTCCGAGATCAATACACTAGGGTATCCTCGGGCTGCTTTGTTCGGATTTTGTGCCGCCCTGGTCTCATATATCGTTGTGTCTGTCATCAAGGCGGCGCTTGGCAGTGTCCACGGCATTGATATTATCGAAAACAATGTTTCCGGTTATTATGTCGCAGATGAAATTTCGGGCATCTACCGGGGAATGATGATTGCTATCCCTGATGAGCAATGGATTGTGTTTCAACAAATGTCAATACCTGAGCTGGTTACAGTACTACAAAAACTTTCGGAAAATGTAAAGCTTTCCAGATTTCGCAAGCACCGCAGAGGCCCCAAAAAACCACAACCGAAGCGAAAAAGCTGTAAAAACGGCCCTCATGTGTCTACTGCCAGACTACTTGCTGAAAGAAAAAAAAGAGTACTACCTTGAAAGGGATGGTATCCGATACTGAAATGAATGAATTTGAATTTTCGGAGAAATATTTTCCGAAATGCAAATATCCATGAGTCATAAAAAAACAGAGGAGAATCCATATGCCCGTAATCGCAAGGTTCTACGGAATTCTGATAAAGATGTATTTCAAAGAGCACACGGTGTGCCCCATTTTCATGCGCTCTTTGCTGATTATAATGGCGTATTCGAAATCGATTCTCTGGAAATGATTGAAGGTGATCTGCCGAATCGCGCTCAAAAATTGGTCAAAGAATGGGCTGCGATGTACAAAAAGGATTTGATTGAGATGTGGGAGAAACAAAAATTCAAGAAGCTTCCTGGTTTGGATGTTAGGTTCCCAATATAATGAAGTTTTACGAAAAGAATGTATTTTATGGCTTGGTTCAAGGGTAGATCTTTTGTTTGGGAATGCTATGGGACACATTGATATAATTGAAATGAAGCGTCCAGATACCGAGATTCTAATAAAAGGTTGTGCTGCAAGGACTTGGAAAGTCAGCACGGCTGATTAGCAATGTTAAAAATCATCCACTTTCAGAAATTTTATCAAAGAATCGAAGACCCCACAATATGTCTATTATTACTGGGTAGCCCTTTGATTGAAATAGGTGATTGATTCGGATTGAAATCAACACCGTTGATTCCCGAAATCACCCTGCTCGTTACTCAATAATTATCCAAAACTCAAATATTCCCGGCTCAGAAATTTCAAGAATACCATTTCCATTCTTTACTTGAATAATCTAAAAATTTGCTGCATCAGTAAGCAAGTGTTCTTAATTTCTGATATTAAAAAGACCAGTTGGTGGACCGTAAGAATAATGTTTTTATGCCGATCCATATAACACACGACAAACGAAACAGCTCTGGAGGCCATATACCGATATAAAACAAGGGGCTGGCTTGCTATTAAAAGGAATGCCAGAGGCGTCTTATAAGGGCAGAAACAACAGGCTCCGAACTTTAGACGGATATATCTAATTATTTTGTTCGCCAAAGACCATGATTTGACAATTATCAATACAAGAGGTTATTTTAGTAAGTAAATTAGTAGGAGTATATACCATGTCAAACTGCATTGAGATACAAAACCTTTCTAAGGAAGAGAAGCTTCGGGTGATGGAAGCCATATGGGAAGACCTGTCAAAAGATGATGATCAGATCGAATCTCCTGACTGGCATCTCCAAGTTCTCCAGGAAACAGATCAACGCCTCAGGTCGGGTCAAGAGAATATTGTCGACTGGCAAGATGCAAAAAAGGAACTCAGAAAGCGATTCGAATGAAAATCAAACTGCTTTCTTCGGCGCTGGAAGATTTGTATGATGGCCGGTTGTTTTACGAGAAGCAGGGAGAAGGATTGGGAGAATATTTCTATAATTCTCTGTTTTCCGACATTTATTCCCTGACTCTGCACGCTGGAATTCATCCCAAGTTTTTCGGTTATTACCGTATGCTGTCCAAAAGATTCCCGTATGCCATTTATTACAAACTAGAAGAAGGATCTTTGGTTGTGGTATGGAGAGTTCTTGATTTGCGACGTAATCCAAAGAAAATACGACAGGCATTGAAACCCCGGTGAACCAGGCGCTCCACCTGACGCTGATAGCTTCCTGGTTTTTCCCAGCATCTGGGCGGCTCAAGTGAGCTTTCCATTCAACAATAATTATCCAATGCATGAGTTTTCTGAGGCTGAAAAATTTTTTGATACCAATACAATCGTAAAGCTGGTAACATCTGTTCTGTACATAAATTAAAAATGTCTGTGATTATGGATTACCGGCAGGATAGACTGGCAAATGTATAAAACTCTTTCCAGGAATGAAATTATAAAATTGTTAAAGGCTGAAAAACCTTTTTTAAAGGAAAATTTCGGTGTCATTCATATTGGGATTTTTGGTTCTTATGCCAAAAATCAACAAACGATTGACAGTGATATTGATTTTCTTGTTGAATTCAAAGAGCCTCGTTTCGATTGGATAGCCGGCCTGAATATATATCTGGAAAAAAAACTTGACAGAAAAATTGAAATCATTAGAAAACGGGCTTTGAAAACAAGCAAATTTTTTGAACGAATAGAGCAGGAAGTTATTTATGTCTGATGAAATCATTCATGAAAACCTGCTGCTGATATCTGAATCCCTCGATGTGATCGATAAACGATTTTCAAACATCAATACGCCTGATGACCTTGTAATGGATGACTACGGGGTCACTATTTTAGATTCAATTGCCATGCGGCTTCAGGTCGTTGGTGAATTGTTAAAAAAAATTGACAAAGAAAACAGTGCGTTATTGAAAAAGTACAAAGAGATCAATTGGGAAAATATTATGCGATTGCGTGATATTGTTTCTCATCATTATGAAAAAGTTGACCACGAAATCATTTTTGATATCTGTGCAAACCATCTTCCGAAATTGAAAAAGACAATTCAAAAAAT
>SKZT01000213.1 GCA_007127235.1 Desulfobacteraceae bacterium | reverse complement strand
AGCCTGGAACTTTTCGACTCTCAAAAAGTACTCAAATGGACCTTGTTTTCGTTACAAATTCATTCTCCCAAACCCGCGCACTCGGAGAAAAAATCGGCAGGAAACTCAAAGCCGGTACCGTTATTCGTTTGATTGGAGATTTGGGAAGCGGAAAGACTACCCTGGTTCAGGGGATTGCAGAAGGCCTCGATGTTCCCCCCGGCTATTACATCACCAGTCCGACGTTTACCTTAATCAATGAATATCCGGGACGACATATATTGTACCATGTGGACCTGTATCGTCTCGATAGCACCGTGGATTTTGAAGATATAGGTCTTTTAGACCTTCTTTTCGAAGAGGGTATTGTGGTGATCGAGTGGGCTGAAAAATTATCGGAAAAATTCGAAAATCAAATCTCCATTTATTTAAGCCTGATAAACCAGCATTCAAGAAAAATTGAAATCAGTGCATTTGAATCTGAAATGATAGAACTTTTAAAAAAACTTGAAAATCGGTAAAAATTTCATTAATAAAATTTTTTTTAAATGTATACGTTTTGGCAAGAAATTGATATTTTACGAAACATTATGTTATACGGTGCGTTGCAATAGATAATTAGAGGGTTGTTTTTCAAGGAGCAAAGATGGCACTTATTGTTAAGAAATTTGGCGGAACTTCAGTAGCTGACCTGGACAGGATTAAAAACGTGGCCGGGCGCGTGATTAAGAGCTATGACCACGGTGATAATGTGGTGGTTATTTTATCGGCTATGGCCGGTGTAACAGACGGATTGATTAAATTTGCCAAGCAAATTACTGATGCACCTCAAAAGCGGGAATTGGATGCCCTTTTGGCTACCGGGGAACAAACCACCGCAGCCCTTTTGGCAATCACACTTCAGTCCATGGGCTACAAAGCCCAGTCGCTGTTGGGATTTCAGGCGGAAGTTCGCACGGATTGTGCTTTCGGTAATGCACGAATTCTCGACATCGGTGCCAAACGGATAAAATCACTTCTCGAAAACAGACATATTGTTGTTGTGGCCGGTTTTCAGGGGTGGGACATGGATGGTAACATCACTACCCTGGGCAGGGGAGGTTCGGATACCTCCGCAGTTGCCATAGCGGCTGCACTTAAGGCCGACTCTTGCGAAATTTACACGGATGTGGACGGTGTTTATACCGCAGATCCCAATATATGCAAGGATGCCAGGAAACTTGAAAAAATCGCATATGATGAAATGCTTGAAATGGCCAGTCTGGGGGCAAAGGTGCTTCAGATTCGTTCTGTGGAATTTGCCAAGAAATATAATGTTCCGGTGCATGTGAGATCATCATTTTCCGAGGAGGAGGGAACCATGGTTGTCAGTGAAGAAAATGGAATGGAACGTCTGATTGTAACCGGCGTCACGTATAAGAAGGATGAAGCCAGAATTACCTTGAAAAAAGTCCCGGATCAACCGGGTATTGCCGCAAAGATTTTTACTCCCATTGCCGAAGCCGGTATTAATGTGGATATGATTATCCAGAATACGCGCCAGGGGGGGCAGACGGATCTGACATTCACGGTACCAAGGGACGAGTTTAACCAGGCCATGGAAATCGGGCGAAAAGTGGCCAAAGATATCAGTGCTGAAGATGTTATTGGTGACGATAGTATTGCCAAGGTTTCAGTTACCGGAATAGGGATGAAAAATCATTCAGGTGTGGCCTCAAAGATGTTTTCAACCCTGGCTAATGAAAACATTAATATATTATTGATCAGTACTTCGGAAATTCGGATTTCGTGTATTGTCTCTGAAAAACATGTGGAACTGGCTGTTCGTGCACTCCATACAGCCTTCGGCCTGGATAAAACGGAGTAATGCTTTAAAAAGTGAAAAGATTTTCTCCGGAACATATAATTTTGGCGATCTTTTTAGGCGCGGTTATTGTGCTCCTTTTTATCTGGAGGTCTTTTTTCCTCTACTAGTTAGTCAGCATTACAGTGCTTTTCAGGAGAAAATATGAAAACGCTCAGATCCATTGGAACTGAAACCCAAACCTGTGCTGTCATAGGCAATCCCGTCGCCCACAGCCTTTCACCATTAATGCACAATGCTGCATATGAAAAACTCGGCCTGGATTTTGTCTACCTTGCTTTTCGTGTGGAGGATCTCAAAGGTGCATTGGAAGGCATGAGGTCGTTGGAAAATTTCCGGGGGATGAGTATAACTATACCCCACAAAATTGAAGCCATGAAATATGTGGATCAGATTTCTGATACGGATCGGGCGATCGGCTCCATCAACACGGTGATCAATGAAAAGGGAAAGCTGTTTGGAATGGGTACAGACGGCCCCGGTGCGCTGAAAGCCATGGTTGATGCCGGTGTGGAAATTAACGGCCGAAACATATTGATACTGGGAGCCGGAGGCGCAGCCCGGGCAATTGCCTTTACGCTCATCCAAAAAACCAAACCCCGTGAGTTATCGGTGTTGGATATCGACGGCATGCTGCTCAGAGGACTTATACACGACCTGAAAGCAGGTAGTCATGTCCGGATAAAATCAGGGTTGATGGATCATCGCAGTCTTTCCGATAGTATGGAAGTTGCCGATATCATTATTCATTGTACGCCGGTAGGTATGCATCCCAACGAGGCTGCTTCCCTGGTTCCTGTTGATTTTTTTCAACCGGAGCAGGTGGTATTTGATATCGTTTATACACCTCTTAAGACAAAGCTGCTGGCCGAGGCGGGTTCACAAGGCTTAAAGGTCATATCCGGCGTGGATATGTTTATCAACCAGGCGGTTTTACAGTTTGAGTTCTTTACCGGCGTGGATGCGCCTGTAAAGGTGATGCGGCAGGTTGTCATGGAGCATTTAAGTTCATGAATATCGTTCTTATCGGATATCGCGGCGTGGGAAAAAGCGTGGTGGGGGACATTCTCGGCAGGCGCCTGAATATGACCTGTGTCAGCGTTGATGAACAAATTGTCCAAAAAGCGGGTATGCCTATTGCTGAGATCGTTGAAAAGTATGGATGGTCCAGGTTCCGTGATCTTGAATCCGAAATGGTTCGGCAACTGGCGGGGGAAAACAATCTGATTATGGATACGGGTGGTGGAATTATTGAACGGCCCGAAAATATGGTTGTGCTGAAAAATATGAATGCAACCATTATCTGGCTCAAAGCTTCCGTGGATACCATTGTTGCCCGGATT
>SKZT01000282.1 GCA_007127235.1 Desulfobacteraceae bacterium | reverse complement strand
GGCTTTTTTTTCCTCCGGCGAAAGCGAGCATCCGGCAACGCCAACAAATACAGCCATCAATAAAAATACAAAAATGAAGCGTGCAGCCTGTCTCATTTCTAACTCCTTAAATTTGGTCTTTCTTTCCATATCCATATCCATATCCAAACCCGTAACCGTATTTATAGCCCCCATAACGTCTTAACCGCTTTTTATTGGCATTAAAAACAATTCCCAAAAGTTTTTCTTTTGGAATTCTTTCTATTGCATCGCGGACACAATGGCGGGGTGTTTTGCCGTAACGAACCACCAGAATTACTGCATCCACATATTTTGAAATTACGGAGGATTCTGAAGTCATTTCAAGAGGAGAGCTGTCGATAATTACAAGCCGGTCCTCATAGCGGCTTTCGACCTCCTGAATCAAGGTTTTCATTTTAGTGGAGGATAACAATTCTGCTGGAATTTCGGTTGAATTTCCCGCGGGCAGAATCGTTAACTTATCAACCGCTGTTTTAATGAGTAAATCAGAGAGGGGTGTGTTTTTGGAAAGATAGGAAGAAAGGCCTTCATTTTTATCCGGCAATCCAAATACTTTGTGAGTTCGAGGTCTTCGAAGATCTGCATCTATCAAAAGCACATGCTCTTCAATGCCCTGGCTTATGGATGCCGCAAGGTTGGTGGCCACAAAAGTTTTTCCTTCGCCAAGAAGAGCACTCGTTATCATAATGGTTCGGGGCATATGTCCTTCCACAGGATAAGCAATTAAAGAGCGCAGAAAACGGAAACATTCAGAGATTTCAGAGTCCGGATCATTCAACACTACCAGCTCTTCCGTAAAAGTCGGCGTTCTTTTTTCGCCGAACTCAAAAACAGGATTTGAACGATGTTCTGGCTGTTTTTTATCGCTTCTTTTTGCGACCTCCAGGGCATCATAAAATTTACTCATATTTTTTTCACTTTCTGTTGGAACACCATTTGAATGGCATCCGCTTTACCGCCCTTTATCATCCAGGCGCTTCACATTATCGTTTTTTTCCTTTTGCCCACTCCTTTTAAAATCCACAACCGGCAAGCTTACCATCACGTTGGTATGCAGTGCAGGTTCTATTTCCTCCGGATCATAGAAACAGGGGTCCATAATTTCCCGGGCATAACCCAGGCCGCCACCCAATGCGAGACCGGCAATTATGGTCAGGAGCATAATTTTTTTTAAATCAGGAGAAACCGGTTTGACGGGAACAACCGCTCGATCGATAATCCTGAACTGCTCGCCTTTCTGACGTCTTTCTAATTCTTCGGCCATTCTGGCGCCGAGGCTTTTGGAAAGAAGATCATCATAACGATTCCGGATAGTCTCATAATCCCTGAGGAGATTGGTCATTGCCAACTCCACCTTGGAAGTGCCTTCCACCCGTTCTCTATAGGCCACAATTTGTTCTTTTACTTTCGATATCTGGTTTTCATAGGATTGTATTCGACTTTTCGCCAAATCCAGCTGGGATATCATAACACTACCAGGACCCACAGGAGTTTCAACTATTCGTGCCCGGGAGGCTTCAAGCGCATACGGCTCAGTAGAGTTTTGTTTCTCCATTTCGTTTCTGGCAAATTCTATTTCTTTCTTCAATACGATAACAGCTGGATAGTTATCCGTATAGCGACTTCTAAGTTTTTTTAGCTGGTCCTCAAGATCTTCAATACGGGAGTTTATTGACTTTGTGGAGGAATCTGCTTTACCGAAGACAGATAAGTCGTGTGGCCCGGAAGACGCTTTAATTTGTCGGAGTTGGTTCTCCAGCATGAGGGCAGTTTGTTTTTCAAGATCCAATCTGTTCTCTAGTGTGCTCAACTCTTCGCGCAACTGATTCAGAATGTTGAGGTTAGATTGCAATTGGTCGGGGAGACTGCCCATATGTCTTCTTTTGAACGCGTCCACCTCCTTTTCCTTGGTTTCCAATTCAAAGCGCATTCTTGAAGCTTCTCTTTCCAGAAAGTCTGTGGTCCCCATAGTTATCTCTTCACGGACGTTCAGGTTTTCTTCAATAAATTTATTGGCGATAAAATTCACCACTTCTGCTGCCTCTTCAGGATCATACCAGTTAATTGATATTTCAAATGAACTTTGTCCTCCCCTAGTCCCCCCATGCAACCTCACGTTTACATAACCTCTAAGTTTTTCAACCAAAACCATTTTTTCAAGGACTTCTTTATCATTTGGAGAAAGTTTATCCCGATTCCAAAACTTTTTTACTCTGGCAATCATACCCCCTTTTGTTTCTTCGGCTTTCCTGACCAAATCAAACTCGTCGACAAGGTTTTCAAGATTGGTCCGGCTGTAGACTTGCTGAGTAATTGTACGCATCCTGCTTTCGATCGTACCGGTGACAGCCGACTCTACATATGAATCCGAAACTTTCTGTGGTTCCACCAATATCAAGGTTGAGGCTCTGTAAACTTTCGGAGCGGTTTTATAATAAAGAAGGCCGACCATAACTACTGTGATGAAAGAAACAATAATCCACCATTTGCGCCTTAAAACAATTTCCAGGTAAGGTTTGAAATCAATTTTGGGTATTTGGATCATTGATGTATCCCCCATTATGGTTTTCATGGACATGGAAAGCAATAAAAATGCCCGTCCAGTCCTTAATTTTGGTCTGTATCATACATTAATTTCAGGTTCTTAAAAAAGACTTGGCTTTCACGCCTGTACTCTATAATAAATCTTCGGTGTTCAGCAGGTCAAGGCCAATGTAGCAATTGTTCCCCTTGATGTTCAAGTATTTCAGCTACGAAATTTTCTATCCTGATATTGAAGATAAACGAACAATAGGGGTTTTTATTTTTGGCAGAATCGTCATTTTCTGACGATAATGAAAAATCATGTGTTATTTTGAACAATCCTATCTTCGAGTTTTAAGAGCAATGAATAAATGCCGTAAAGCAGTATAAAGGCCAATGCAAAAACAACGATTCCCGACAGATCGTGCAGGAAACCCTCGGCTGCTTCTGCACCGATGTTGTGGGCAAGAATGGCTGTAAATGTAAGCCGAAAGATGTTTACCGCTATTGCCACGGGAATTGCTGATATTAATAGCAGCCATTTTGACACATTTTTCAGTGAGCTGATGTAAGCAAAAGCAGCGCTCAAGGCCAGCAGAGAAGTCAGAGATCGCAACCCGGAACAGGCATCGACAACCTCCAGGGAGATGTTTGCCAGGTG
>SKZT01000267.1 GCA_007127235.1 Desulfobacteraceae bacterium | reverse complement strand
GGAAGCGTTTGACGCAGCCTCGATCGCCCTGCAGAACATCTTTGGTATGGTTTGCGACCCTGTTGCCGATCGGGTCGAAGTGCCCTGCCTGGGTAAAAATGTACTTGCCGGGCTAAATGCCCTAGGAGCTGCCAATATGGCCCTGGCCGGTTACGATAAGGTAATCCCGTTGGACGAAACCATCGCCGCGCTGCACCAGGTTGGCAAAATGCTGCCGCCTGAACTTCGCTGCACCGGAGCCGCCGGTCTCTCCGTAACCAAAACCGCACAGCAGATACATCACCGGTTAAAATAATTGCTGGTCATAACGGATTTGGGGGTGTTGAAGGAGTGCAAAAGCTGTGCTTTTGCATTCTTTTCTCGTTGCCATGCGTTGGTGGGAACCAGGGTATAAAAATTATTCGCTGGTTACCTGTTTGAATGTCGTCTGTGGCACGCAATATATATGGTAAAAACCAACATCCGAGGACTTTGAAACAAGGGCGGGTTTAGAACCCGCCCCTACAAGTTTACATTCCGCGGTACTCTACCAACCAGGGGAGTCTTACCTGTTTATTGCGCATAGTGTTTGGATACGGTGTTCATTTAAGCATTACTCCCAATGCAAACCATTGGCATCGACCATTAAATAAAATAACAAAATGGTAAACGGTATCTTTGGGATTGAAAAAATGTCACGCCCTTTCAGGGCTTTTCTGGGTGGGTGGTCAACCCAGGGCGCTGCCCTGGGCTGCATTATGTATCGACCTTTCAGGCCTCCTTTACCTTGCAACCTGCGAATCCTGCCCTGAAAGGGCTATACATACATAGCCCAGGGCAGCTCCCTGGGTAGAGGCCCCAAAATATTAAGCCCTGAAAGGGCGCGACATAAAAAATAACAGAGGGCGGCCATAACAAGAAAAAAATTGACACCGTGGTTGTTGAAACAATTGGATAAATCACAAAATCATTAAATGAAATGATAAACGATATGAGGACTCTCGGGTTTAATACCCGAGAGTCCTCATATCGATGGTTATGGGATTTTTCTCCTTACCATGCTCTGCGTGAGAACGAGGGTACGAGGCGGCTTCTTGATAACCCACTGTGTCATGTGTGGGTAAAGACCAGCTTTTAAAAAGGGAAGGAACGTTTTCGATCATCTATTCACATTTTTAAAGAAACAGATCATACTCCCATCAACCAATCACCCCCAAATCCGTTATAACCTGAAAAAATTATCCTGTTTTATAATGGAAAAATTTCATCCAACAGCGCCTTCAAAAAAGAGTTTGACATCATCATTCAGGTTATCCTGATTTAAACTTTTTGCCGAAGATCTGCCCTACATAAAAAGTGATCTTTTATGCTAACATCCGTTTTGTTCGACATGTTTTAACCTGACTGGCAAAAAAGTTTGTCAGGATAAGTTACTTGCGTGGTCTTTTTTTTCCTGTTATTTTTCATGTGTTTGCCATGGGTCTCAATGACCTTTAAGCAATAGAAAAATGATGGGGCGAGTTAAAAACCGAAATAAAGGAATATAGTTGGGAAAGAATAGAAAGTGAAATTATTTTAGAATCAATGATATTGGCTATAGGAGTTTCGAAAACCCTATTACGAAGAAATTGGAAAACCGAAAATTCGGAACGTTTTTCGGATGAAAAACTCGCCCATCGAAAGGAATGATTTTCATCACCTCAGAGGCCGCCTACCCTGCTATTTGGGAAAATTTAAAGACAAACCCCCGAAACCGAGGGGAAACCATGATCCATGAGAAAAGGCACATTTTGAATCTGTCCGGTGGAAAAGACAGCACCGCTCTGGCCCTTCACATGAGAGATAAAATTCTGGAAACGGAATATGTCTTCTGCGATACCGGCGAGGAACTTCGCGAAACATGTGAATACCTCGATCAGGTGGAGGCCTTTCCCGGGAAAAAAATAATTCGTTTGAACGACAGGGCAGGCTTCGATCATTGGCTTAAAGTTTTCGGTGGTTATCTGCCGGGACCGAGAATGCGCTGGTGTACAAAGATGCTGAAGTTGAAACCGTTTGAAAATTATGTCGGCGACGATCCGATAATCAGCTATGTCGGAATCAGGGCCGACGAAGACCGCGTCGGTCACATCAGTACGAAAAAAAATATCGAAACAGTCTCTCCGTTTAAGGATGACGAAATAGATTACGATGGCGTCATGAAAATTCTTCAAGACAGCGGGATTGGATTGCCACCCTACATGAAGTGGGGAAGAACGCATTCCGGAAAAAAAGAGGCAATAAAAAACTTGTTGAAATATTGGCTGGTATGGATGAAAAGGAAAAATGAATCTCAGGCTTGCGTGTTATGGCAGCTGTAAACGATGAGAGCACGAATAAATTATTTAAATCATCAAAAAGTTGTAAAAGCCATATGGAAAGTTCCCTGATAAGAAAAAAAATCCAAAATTTAACTGTTTGGAAAAGAAATGGCGAACGAGCGCCTCATAAACCTTTATTAATCCTTTACGCTCTCGGGCGATTGTGGAGAAACTCCGAAAGATTGATACCGTATGAAGAAATCGATGAAAAATTAAAGGAGTTATTAGTTGCGTTTGGTCCTTGTCGTGCCAGACATCATCCTGAGTTTCCGTTCTGGCGTTTAAGGAATGATCAAGTGTGGGAACTTTCAGGGGCAGAGAATCTCAAAGCGACACGAAGCGGAGACGTTAGCAGAAAAGAACTTATAAAACAACAAGTATACGGTGGTTTTCCAGAAGATATTTTCTCGAAATTAATAGAATCTCCTTATTTGGTTCGAGAAATCGTAACCGATCTCTTAAATGACAATTTCCCATCCTCTATTCATGAAGATATTCTTCAAAGCATGGGCATTGATTTGGAGACAGATATTCCATCCAACAGAAGAAGGGACCCGGATTTTCGTGAACGGGTGCTGAGAGCTTACGAATACAAGTGTGCGATTTGCGGATTTGATGTACGTATAGGCCATTATCCCGTTGCCTTAGAGGCGGCCCATATTAAATGGTATCAAGCGGGCGGGCCTGATATCGAGGTAAACGGGCTGGCCTTGTGTACCCTGCACCATAAATTGTTTGATAGAGGAGCTTTTACCTTGTCAGAAAGCTTAAACATTCTTGTGTCTGATAGAGCAAATGGCACTATCGGATTTAATGAATGGCTCATGAAGTTTCATGGCAAGAAATTGAATCATCCGCAGCGAAAAAACTATCTTCCCTTTGCGGGATTCAGAGAGTGGCATGTTAGAGAAGTGTTCCAAGGACATTATAGAGAAATCAATCTTGATAGCTAATCGATCCCTATATATTCGATCTCCTTGATTATTTTGGAGCGCATATAGGTATCTCTTCATACTTATCCTTGACAGATTCCCCATCAATTTTTTTATAGTTTTATAATTTCGCAAGTTCGAACACTACCAGGGCAACAATTCTTTGCCGGAACAGGCCGTCGAATGCTATTCAGCCGAAGATTTCGATTACGCGGAATGGCTGGGGCAAAGAGAACAGCACATCGCCGATATACTCGCGTTGAGTCCCGAAAAAACGGCGGATGGTAAAATGTGTTTGTCCGTTATCGTTTCCGAGGCAAAATATATTGGTCATGCCCATGCAGCTTCGAGCCAATTTGGGCAACCGGCTGATTCTGAGAGTCGACAGCGAAGGCACCTCGGAAATCGCACTCGGAGAAAAAGGAGCCGAAAGACTCTTGGGCAAAGGGCATCTCATCGCGAAAATCGAAGGAAACGATGGGTTGATCACCGCGCAGGTTCCGTTTATCGGATCCGACGAAATCGAAAAAATCGTCTCGGAATTAAATACTTAAAAATTATACTCAACGGTTCATCGACATCGGGTATTGAGTAATGATGCGATCATCGAAAATATGTTGATTATAATGGATTTGGGGGTGTAAAAACTATTCATTGGTTAAACGTTTGAAGGTCATCCTGGGGCACGCAAAATATATGGTACAAACCAACATCCGGGGATTTTGGAACGAGGGCGGGTTTAGAACCCGCCCCTACAAGTTTACACCGCGGTACTCTATCAACCAAGGGGGTCTTACCTGTTAAATCAACTCTTGTGTTCTTGCCATCGATCCGCTCTCGTCCCGCCACTGCCACAACATGTTGCGCCAGTGGATCGGGTGTATAGGACTCACTTTTTATATTTATCTTGACAAAAAGCAAGTTCCTATTTACAGAAAACAGGTTCATTTTTATTAACACGCTTACTTTAACCAAAGGGAGAATGTAGAATGTTCTTTAAATTACGATCTATTGTTTGTGTCACCCTGGCAAGCATGTTTCTGACATTCGGTGCAAGCACCGTCTTTGCTGAACCGGAACTGGTCCTGAAGTTTGCGGGACAAAACGCAACTGATCATCCGGCCACCGATATGATGCACAAGATTGCCGAGCAGATTACTGAAAGAACAGATGGCCGTATCGGAGTCAGAGTTTTTCCTGCCAACCAGCTTGGCGATTATACCCTGGTCTATGAAGAACAGATTCGCGGAACCATCGACATGTCCTGTATTTCCGTTCCCAGCCAGTTCGATCCTCGGATGGAACTTATCTACATTAACGGATATGTCAGCGACTATGAAGATGCAAAAACTGTCTTTGCTCAGGATGGATGGCTTTTCAATAAGATGAACGAGTTCAATGAAAGGCTCGGCGTAAAGCTCCTTGGTTTTTATGTTGAGGGCATGATCGGAACCGGTACCACCAAACCGGCCAATGAGCCCCTCAATCCCGATGTAGACAAAGGTGTTCTTGTGCGTGTTCCGGGTATGGACGTATACAACCTTGCAGCGCAAGCCATGGGCTACAATACCCAGACGATTCCTTATGCCGACGTTTATCAGTCGCTTCAGACCGGAGTTGTTGACGGCGTCAATGGCTATCCTGTAGCTGCTGCCTACACTGCTCTTGGCGATGTTCTCAAGCACTGGTATATGACCAACTACTCCATCGAGGTTCTCAACTACATGATCAGCGGCAAAACCTGGGACAAGATCAAGCCTGAAGATCAGGCTGTCATCGAGGAAATTCTTGCCGCGGCGACCACCAGCAGTATTGATAACGCCAAGAATGTTGATGAACACTACATGGATCTTATGCGGAAAAAAGGCATTGAGGTTCACACCTACACCAAAGAAGAGCTTCAGCCCATAATGAAGGCATGCGCCTCCACCTGGCCCAAACTTGAAAGGAACATGACCAAGGAGCTCATGGACGATTTCCGAAGAGAGCTTGCACCGAAATGATCCTTTTTCACTTTTCAGCCTTATTTTTACAGAAAAGCTGAGGTCCGGGGGGAATCTGCCCTCCCGGGCCTGAGGCTGAGCCATGGAGTCGCCTCGTGTCAGATATCAAGAAAGACGATGTATGCGCTGCAACGGCTGAATGCGTCACAACTGTGAGCGCACCGAAAAACATCTTCGACCGCGTAGTCATCAATACTTTTTCCGTCATCTGTTTTTTCTCTGCTATTTCACTTACTCTTACCATCTGTCTCGCCACTTTTTTTCGCTATATCCTCGAGAAGGATCTGTACGGCTATGAAGAATGGGTCAGAATAATAGCTTTTTGGCTCTACTTTATAGGAGCAGCAATAGGAGCATATAGCCGCACCCACGTTTCCGCAGATTTGGTCAACGCCTATTTGCCCGATGGAAAACTCAAGGACTCTTTAGTGGTTCTGAGAAATTTCATAACCGTCTGCGTGGCGGGGCTCTTTGCATGGTACGGGTATGAATTCTTTATGTTCGGCTACATGGGACCTCTGGGCACAGGGATAGCTATTCCCAAAACAAGCGTATGGAGAATACCGCTGTGGGTGGGCTATCTCTCCGTTTTCTTAGGTTTGGTTTTCATGGTCTGCTACTTTGCCAGGGACCTCGTTCTCAGCCTGCGTGAACTGTTCAGGAGGAAAAAAGATGATTTTTGTTGCACTCATCATTCTTGTGCTCTGTTTGATAATCGGTGTCCCGGTACCGGTAAGCTTTATGGCTTCAGCGGCATGGTTGATATTCTTCGGTGGTCCCGACGGACAAGGCTATCAGGCATCACAGCTGCTCCCTTACGGTTATGGACAGATGAATTCAACATCGCTGATTGCCATTGCCCTCTTCATTGCCGCCGGCGGTATCATGGAGCGTGGAAAGATTGGTGAAAAGCTGATTGATTTCGTCGATGTTTTTGTCGGGCACTATAAGGGGGGACTCGGGATTGTCACCATCATATCGTGTGCTGTTGTTGGATCTATCGCCGGGGCTGCCTGTGCCACGCTGTCTGCCGTCGGGTCCATCATTTTTCCAAGGTTCCAGGCTGAAGGGTATCCTCGAGGAGTTGCCGCCGCACTTGTGGCAAGCGCTTCGCTTCTGGGGCTGCTCATTCCGCCAAATGCGACGTTGATTATTTTTGCCTGGATAAGCGGTCAATCAGTGCTGGCATGTTTCCTCGCCACAGTTGTCCCTGGTTTTCTTACCATTATTCTGCTCATCGCGGTGAACTGGTGGCTTCTGCGTAAAAACATCACTATTAAAATAGGCGAAAAGAAAAACAGGACCACTATGGACAAAATACGACTGTTCAGGTCGAGGGGGAAGATGGCCCTGCCGGCGCTGATGCTGCCGGTAATAGTCCTCGGAGGAATATACGGCGGAATTATGACCACCACAGAGGCATCGGCGATGGCTGTTTTCTATGCGATCCCTGTCGGCTTGTTCGTTTATAAAGGGCTCAACCTGAAAAGCACGTATGAAGTAATAGTTGAAACCGCCGTCACCACCGGTGTCATCATGGTTATGCTCTACTCGGTCGCCATGCTGAGCCGCCTCTATATCCTGGAGGACCTGCCGGGTGTACTGCTCGCAGTGTTCTATGCCATTTCGACTGACCCGCTCATGGTCATGTTCATGATCAATATTTTTCTTGTTATAATGGGCATGCTCATGGATGATATCAGCGTGATAGTGCTGACAACGCCAATCCTAATGCCTATCATAATTGAGTTGGGATTCAATCCGATTCATTATGCCGCAATCGTCGGTGTCAATACGGGGCTTGGCTGCATAACACCGCCCGCGGCGCCTGTACTGTATCTCTCCGGACGCCTGGGGGGCGCCCCGATTGATGAGATGATGAAACCGTGTCTGTGGTTCATCCTGTTATGCTGGGTGCCGGTGCTCTTCCTGACGGTATTTTTCCCGAAGCTTTCCCTGTTCCTGCCTCATCATATAATGGGAACACCCTGGTAAAGGAGAAAAATGGCCCGAAGATGAAACTGCCCTCGGCAACCTGGCCAAATATATTATTCGCGCCAGTTTTTCACAGGAACGCATGGTCTATATTATGGTTTAATTGGCAACCAGTGCACGTTCTCCCAGATTGCCGTACCTGTGGTAATTATCGCATATGCTTTGTTCCTGAAAATATTGCAGAAGCTCGAGCCGTCCCTCCATGAACACTTTTGTCCTGGAGATATAAAATCCCGTCTTGGCGGCTTGCTTCAAAACGGCCGCGGGAACCCTGTCAGGAGAGGCATAGCGGATGCGTTGAACCTTTGGAATGTATCGAATCAATTCCGAATCGCTCTGGCGCATAACCAGCGCGTCGCCTACAATCCTTTTGCCCTCCCTGCCCAGCAGAAAAGCCGTCACGCCGTTATTCAAATCCGTCGGAACGCTTATCTCGAGTTCGCACCCGGCTACTTTAACTGCCGCGATTCGGCCCAGGACGTCGAAGAGGCTGTCGCCCTCGTGAAGCCGGACCAGGACTTTTCCTACCGGAAGGTAGCGCAGAATATTGTCCTGGCCGCGGAGATGAAAATAGTCTTTTTCCCGGGAAAACTCCCGCTCGAAGTTGTAAATGTAGCTTTTTATCGCCTTTGTCGTTTTTTCAAGGTCGGTTTTCCATTCCTCGTGTTTTTTCCAAAGCAGCTCAACTCTCCACTCCCTGGCCAGCCACAAAAGATAAGATTCGCCCCGGATGGCGCCAATCGGCGGGTCGGCGGTTTCCTCGAACTCCATGAACTGAGAAACGTAGTTGGGACCCCCCACCTTGATCCCGGCGCCCAAAGCGGATTTTCCCATGCCTCCGAAAGGCTGGCGCAAAACGATCGCGCCGGTGGTGCCTCGGTTTATATAGAGGTTGCCTGCCTTAATCTGCTGTTTCCATTTTTCCTGCTCGCGTTTGTCGAGGCTTTCCAAGCCCGAGGTCAAGCCGTAGCCGGTCTGGTTTACCAGCTGTATGGCATGGTCCATATTCTCGGCTTTCATGACGGCCAGGAGCGGTCCGAAAAATTCGGTCATATGGGTATAGCTTCCCGGTTTGACGTCGTACTTGATTCCGGGGGTCCACATGTACGGATTGCCGTTTAGGTTCTCGGGCTTCAGCGCCCAGGTTTCGTTGGCTTCCAATGTGGTGAGCCCCCTTCGCAGATCCTGGTCTGGCTTGTTTACCAGCGGGCCCATTTTGTTCCGAAATTGCCATGCCGGGCCTGTTTTGAAACTTTGGGCGCCGTCCACCAGCTGCTGTTTGAAATGCTCGTCTTCGTAGACTTCCTTTTCAAGGATCAAAAGCGAGGTCGCAGAGCATTTTTGCCCGCAGTTTCCGAAAGCCGAATAGATCACGTTTTTGAGTGCCTGGTCCTTGTCTGCCATGGCGGTGACGATGGTGGCGTTTTTGCCGCCTGTTTCGGCCGCCAAATAGACATCCGGCCGGTCTTTCAAAATGCGCATGCCCGTGTCCGTGCCCCCCGTCAAAACGATGTAGTCAATATCCGGATGCATGGTCAGTTCCGAACCGACCTCGGAACCGGAGCAGGGAATGAATTGAAGCGTGTTTTTTGAAACTCCCGCATTCCACAGGCATTGGCACAATTCCCAAGCCACCATGACAGCAGCGGAGGCGGGCTTGAATATTACCGTATTTCCGGCCGCCAGCGACGAAACCATGCCGCCGCAGGGAATAGCAATGGGAAAATTCCAGGGCGTGAGGACCAGTGCAACACCCTTGCCCTTGCATTGGATATTTTCCATCTCATCGTACTTTTTTACCGAAAAGGGATAATACTCGGCAAAATCCACGGCCTCCGACACCTCGACATCCGCCTCGGTAAAGACTTTGCCGGTGTTTGCGGCGGCAGCCCCGATGAGTCTTGCCCTGGCGTGGCGCAACTCCATGGCTGCGCGGGATAAAATCTCGTGACGCTGCCGGGCGGTTTTTTTTCTCCATCCGTCCGGGTCCGCCTTTGCGGTTTCCACGGCGCGCCTCGCATCATCCCCGTTTCCAAGAGCGTATTGTCCGACTAAAACAGACTCACCGGTTTTTTCATTCACGTTCGATAAATCCGTATAATCGCGGATTGGCCGGGTGTCGAAAATTTCCCGCCCGGCCACCACAACCGGTATTTTGACAGGCTCGTCTCCGGGACCTTTTTTCCATTGCCTCCGGATTTGCTCCGCCCATTCGCGGTTGCTCGAAAGGCACCAGTCCGTATCCGGCTCGTTGTAAAATTCGTTCTCGTAGTACGTCCCCATTTTCTCGGGAAAATTTTCCTTCATCCTGTTTTGTATGCGATTGGGCGTTTTGGATGCCTTGTCCATATATGCGACCGAGGCAAGAAATTGCTCCTGCAAAAATTCCCACTCCTTCGAACCGGTTTGGAGGTTGCACGAGTAGCGAAGGAAATTTTCCCCGGCCGTGTTTTCATCGAGACGTCGAATCAGGTAAGCGATGGCGTTGATGAATTCGTCTTTTTTGGCTACCGGGGCGTAAAGCAGAACGTCGCCGGACATTTCGCTAAGGGCCCTGCGAACGTGATCCGCCATTCCTTCCAGCATCTCGAAGTAAAAATAGTCCGTCAGATTTCTCTTTTCGGCCAGTTTGCTGGCGAAAGCAAGTTCGAACAGGTTGTGGGAGGCAATTCCCAACTGGACCGCTTCGACGTTTTCGGAGCGAAGTCCGTATTCGACCATTCGCTTGTAGTTGGCATCCACCTCCAACTTGTTGTTGTATGTGGCCAGCGGCCAGTTGAATATGGACGACTCCACCTGCTCCATCTCCATGTTCGCCCCCTTCACGATTCTGATTTTGATGGGATTTCCACCGGCTGCCAACCGCTTTTTGGCCCATTCGGTAAGCTCCTTCTGGATGTTGTAGGAATCGGGGAGATAGCACTGAAGCACGATTCCCGCCGAGAAATTCTTGAATTGCGCCTGGTCCAGGGTTTTCATAAACGCCGTCTTGGTAATGTCCAAGTCGCGGTATTCCTCCATGTCCAGATTCACAAATTTCGGGACTTGGGTGCCATCCGAACGGACAAACATGTTTTCACTGGCGACGCTGTAGAGTTCCGTAAGCCTTTCTTTCAACGTGGCTACTGTATAATCGAAGGCGATGGGTAGGATTTGAGAATAAATTGTTGAAATTTTGACGGATATATATTCAATCTCCGAATTTTTCATGTCCTCGATGTAAGTATCCAGCCTCCGGCGGGCCTCTTTTTCTCCCAGAAGCGCCTCCCCCAGATGGTTGATATTCATACGAACGCCCTGTTTTTTTCTCTTCAAAAGGTGGGCGAGCAGCGCGTCTTCTTCTCCCGGGATAATGGCGCGGCTGCTGCTGTCACGCATCCTGCTGATCATCTTGGGCACGGTAAAGGCAGGAAAGTACCTTCCAACCCCCAAAAACATCTGAATCAAAAGCCTGTCGACCTTGGGGAAAAAATCAGGGATTCCGTAGGACGTCAGGATCGCGTTGACCTGATCCGCAACCCGGGATCTGTCGTGCGGCCGAAAACTCTGATCGATCATCTTGGTCAATACCACCTTGTCGATAGGATGGTTCATCAACCGATTCATTTGATCCTGTATTGCTTTTTCCTCCGAAGTCAACAACTGGTTCGCCCGGTCCTGCCAGGCGCGAGCCAGAGACAAGGCACTGTTGACTGTCGTTTCGAGTTCTTTTGATGCCATTGGAGTTTACCTCCTATTATCTGGTTTGATTTGTTCGTATTTTCTTTTCTCGGGAAAGGTATCAATGAATTTCAAAGAGCATCAATATTTCGGGGGCAAATATTCGGTCTGAAGCCCCGAATTGACAGCTGCATCGCGATGCCGCCGCCCATGCTGTAACCGATGAGGTCCGCGATTGGGATTTTGAGATAATCGGTCATTATTTGATTTGTTGTTCAAGTTCTATTTTACGTTCTTCAAGTTTTTTCAATTTCTTTTTCACTTTGCTGATTTCACTTTTAATTTTTCTAAGTTTTGTTTTATTTTTTTCCTTTGACAATGTGTCTTGGCCGAGTTCTTCAGCAATATATTTTTCAAGTTGACTTCTTAAAAGTCTGAGATATGGGTTTCCCCACATTACACCTTCTAGGTATTCAAGTTTACCGGCCCGAATCCCTTTGGCAATAAACTCCCGGTCTACTCCATATTCCTTCTTTGCTGTTACATCGCTGAGAGTTGCTCCTTTTCGGTTCCACTCACCATATTCTGCCATAATTTACCTCTTACCGATATACACTGACCGAACATTTTGGGTAAACGCCGCCGCCACGGCTTTTGAGAAAATGCCCATTTTTTTTCGGCGTCTGGTTAACCCAATGGTTATATTTCCGTCATGCGGAAACGTGTTCAATACCTTCAAAAACAGATTCATCCAATTGGCTTATCTCCCAGTTGTTTTGCAAGTTTAACCAAAATTGAGGGCTACCACCTAAAGCCTTTGAAAGCTTCATAGCCATTTCCGCACTAATGCCTCTCTTGCCGCGGCATATTTCATTGATTGTTTTCGGTAAAACTCCAATATGCTTTGCAAGGGCAGATTGGGTTAGCCCCACTTCATCAAGCTCATCCTTCAACACTTCACCGGGATGCACCGGGGTATAATGTGTTCCATTCATTTTATGGCTCCTTTATTAAT
>SKZT01000286.1 GCA_007127235.1 Desulfobacteraceae bacterium | reverse complement strand
CAAAATCATTTTCTGAAAAGCTATAGTAAATCAACCCGATACTATTATCTTAGCGATATGATCCAAGTCAACGTTTATTTGTCGTATTATGAAAAACAATATTTTGGCTTTGACATGATGTTGAATTTTTTTCTAATCTGAAATACATTGATTTTCTATTGGATCGCCAATATTTGGCAAAGCATTCTAAATGTAAACATCCAAAAGTCGGACAGTGATAAATATGGAAAAAAGAAAAGGGCAGCTCAATTTGTTGTGTGATATGGGAGAGCTTACCAACCTGTTGTCGGAAAGCGTTGATATTGAAATTTTTTTTCAAAGAGCTGTCCGGTTGGTTGCCCAAACCCTGAAAGCCGATGTCTGCTCCATCTACCTTTTTGACAACCGGGCCAATGAAGTTGTTCTTAAATCCACTATCGGCTTGAATCCTGACGCCATTGGCAAAGTTCGTCTGAAGGTGGGAGAAGGTCTTGTGGGACAAACAATGGAGCGATTACATCCCATTTGCGAGGCCAAAGCGAAATCAAGCCCATATTTCAAATATTTTGAGGAAACCGACGAAGATCGTTTTGAATCTTTCCTGGCAGTACCCATTAGAAGGGGAGTTGAAAAAGTCGGCGTGCTGGTGGTCCAAAGCGAGCAGGAAAATTATTTTGATGAATATGATGTGATGACACTCCGGGTTATTGCCAGTCAGCTGGCCGGTGCTGTTGAAAATGCCCGATTGCTCATCGATATGGAACATCCTGGTGGAAAACAAAAAGTGGTTGCTGTTGCCAATGGGACCAGTTTTATCAAAGGCAATCCCGCATCAGGAGGCAATGCTTTTGCCGATGGTGTTATTTTTAAAAAAAGCCACGGCGGACTTATGACCGGATTTGAAAAGCAGGGAAAGCAATATAGCCTCAAAGATTTTTTTGTGGCTTTGGAAAAGACCACGAACCAGTTGGAAGATTTCCAGTCAAAACTTGCACAGCGTCTTCCTGAAAGCGCATCTCTGATTTTCACCGCTCACTTTATGATCTTAAAAGATGCCAAATTTATTGGTAAAATTGTCGATATGATTGAAAATGGAATCTCACCTCCCCAAGCTATCCGAACCGTTGCCGGTGATTACATTAATATTTTTTTATCAAGCCAGCATGTGTACATCAGGGAAAAAGCCAGTGATATGGAAGACCTGGCGGGTCGAATTCTGGATAATCTTCATTATATCAATGAACCGGATTCTGATCACCGGCGGGGTCGAATTATTATCGCCAGGGATTTGTTTCCGTCCGAAATGCTCAAACTGGCCACCGAAGATGTCAAGGGAATCATTCTGGTTTCAGGGGGCATTACCTCCCATGTAGCCATATTGGCCCGGTCCATGAAAATCCCTTTGATTATTGCTGAACGCCCGGAGCTCCTTGACCTTCCTGATGGCGCTCCCATCCTTATGGATGCGGATATCGGAAATATTTTTTTGTATCCTTCGGAAGAAATTATTCAGCAATATGAGACGCGAAACAAGACTCATAAAGCGGTGACTCCCCTTGTGGGCAAGCGGCCTCAGGAGACCAGAACCATCGATGGCCATCGTGTTCGGCTTATGGCGAATATAAATCTGCTAAGTGAACTCACACTGGCAAGGGATTTGAACGCTGAAGGCATCGGTCTTTACCGGACCGAATTTCCTTTTTTAATCCGAAATAATTTTCCTTCCGAAGAAGAACAATACCTGGTTTACAAGCGCTTGTTTGAAGCAATGCCGGGCCAGGGTGTCACAATTCGCACGTTGGATGTGGGCGGAGATAAAGCTCTGATTTATTCGGACACCAGTAGTGAAAGTAATCCTGAGCTGGGACTGAGGTCAATCCGGTTTTCATTAAAGTATCTGGATGTTTTTGAAAAGCAGATCCGGGCAATACTCCGCGCAGCACCACCGGAAGAATCCCTGAAAATTATGTTTCCCATGATATCCTCGGTAGATGAATTTCGTGAAGCGCGCAGGATGGTTGACACATGTATTAATGATTTAAATTCCGCCGGCATTGCACATCATCCAAACCCACAAGTGGGGACCATGCTGGAAGTACCAGCTGTTGTGGAGATTATGAACGAACTGGCCCAGGAAGCCGACTTTTTTTCTGTTGGTACCAATGATTTTGTGCAATACACACTGGCGGTCGACCGAACCAACCAAAAAGTGGCATCCTATTACAGACCTTTTCATCCTGGAGTCCTCAGAGCCTTGGAGCGTATGGTAGTTTGGGCCAGGATATGGGGTAAGGATATCTCCGTGTGTGGCGAAATGGCTCATGAGCCCCAATTTATACCCTTTTTGCTCGGAATCGGTATCAGCAGTTTAAGTGTGGATCCTCAGTATTTAGCTGATGTCCAGGACCATATCTCCGGTTTTAAATTAACTGACGCCCAAATATACGCAAAAGATCTTCTATCGCAGGGCACCGTTCAAGGTGCATGGGAAGTTTTAAGGTACTATCCACCCAATGAAAGATATCAGGGATAAGTCGATAGTCAGACATGTCGATGTTGTTGCCCTGAATTTTATCAGGGACACCGGCAAATTTGCATTCCGGCACCATCACCTCAATGGCCTCCGGTCTCACATTATGGAAATGCTGGCAGTGGAAGATATCAAAAAAGAAAGCCGGGGGGTTTATGTTAATGGATTCCGCCGGTTTCCCATTGCCAGGCCTTTAAGAATACTGAGAATATTCCGAAAGCGTTTTTCGGGTTATGAAGAAATTTTCGAGGAAGTCAGACGTTTTCAGATTGTGGAACATTATCTCACTGCAACCCACCTGGCCATGTCAGAGGAGTTCATTGTCGATTATTTCCTTTGTGAAAAACGTGATCTTTTACTCTGCGGACTCCAGGAATACATTGGAGGAGAATGCCTGGATCTGTGGACTGCCGGCAACGTCGATTGTTTGAACCATATTGCAAAAAAACTGGCGGACAAAGCAGGAGTTGAAGGGGCCGCAGTTATAGACAAATTGCGCCAAAACATTGAAAAAAGTGCCGGCAGTTTTGTGGGTGCCATTAAAAAAATGATTCGTGAGGCAAACTATATCCCTGATTTAGCGGGACGTGGCAACATTTTGGTTACTTTCGAGGGACACCTTAAGCTGGTGGATATAAACAATATTTCTTATATAACTTCCAACGGATGTGTACTTGTTGATGAGTTTAATTATCCTGTTTGTGACAAATCCATCGAGGTGCT
>SKZT01000226.1 GCA_007127235.1 Desulfobacteraceae bacterium | reverse complement strand
TGTGGCAAAGTGGCTTGAGGTCGAAAAAGAACGCACAAACCGAAAACGAAAGGATCGCTATGAGCTAGTAAACTTAGATAATCATGAAGATAAAGCAGCAGCGTAATTCACCTGCAAAAAAACATCATTTCATGATTGTCAAGAATTAAAATCCGAAAACTCAAGAATTTTTACAATTTTTTTCATCAACTCCTGATACTGAGCCTTTCGCTCCTCCTCTTTCAAAAGCCTTTCTTCACATCCAAAATTCTACCGTTATTTCACTTACATCAAAATCGCCGGCGAAAAGAGATAACCTGGCTAATCGAATAAATAATATTTGATTGTGGGGACCTTATTTATGCGGTGGTATTTTTCATGGTTTTCCGGCTGTCGATGATTTCGTACTCGCAAGGAAGGAGCATAAAAGGGCTAAAAATGCGGTACATTATGTTGTTATCACCACCAAATTATCTTTAAGCCGGAGCTCAATTTTATTTTTCACAACAACATCGTTCCAGTTTTCATGGGGGCGTGGAGGTTTATATGTATTTGTCGAGACATCATAAAATCCCTCAATACCGGTCATGGCAGCCATTGAATTGGTCGCCGCTGCTTTTACCCCGTCATCTGTAGCCCGTATACCGATATAAAAATCATTTCCCGGCCAGGAAACATGATCCCAAGCCACCAAACTAAACAGTTCACAATCCTTGAAATCATCTCGGGTTTCTTCGTAAGTATAAGGTTCACACAGCTGGGGTTTGTTTTCATTTCCTTTTTTAAGGGGCCTGACAAAAAATGATATGCCTTCTATCTCGAACCTTTCATTGTCGCACTCGGTATGGGGATCATAATAAACGGCTCGGATACTTGAAAAACGGTTAGCATATTTTCCCATAAAATCCTTTAAAACGTTTTTTAGCAAAGTTCCCAACTGCACTCTGAATTTTCCTGCAAACTGACCACAACCAAGGCCGGGAATGGTTATGAATGCCTCTTTATTGTTTGATGCTGCCACAGCATTTGCATATATAAAGGGTGCCAGCAATCGTCTTTCATAGAGACCATAATACTTTTCATAATCAATTTGCCCATTAACGATAATTTCGTCCCAGTCTGCAGGAGTTTTACCCATGCCATTTGTTAATAAAGCCCCGGGAACATAAAAAAGAGTTGCACCAAAGGGATCCTCGTGGACCTCCGGATGGTAGTGTCTGCCGTTATCATATACGGTAACAGGAACAGCGATACAAATATCCCCAAGTATGGAAAGCTCCTTCAGGTTCCAATCCGACCCGTCACCACAAACGGCACTTTCAGCAAAAATTTGAGGCTTCTTGGTTCTGATAAGGGTTTCTAGAAATTCCTCAGTTGATAATCGTGCGATAGCCATACCTTTCAGGTGCTGGTACAAATAAGACCCTGGTTCAAACTTTCCAACCTTAAGATTCTTTAGATACGAGCGGGCTTTATCGTATGTCTTTTTGTTCACCAATATTTTGTATAGCGGCGGCATTAAATAACTCCCTTTATTTGTAAAAACGGGGCAGATGGTTAGACCGGTGGTGCCTCAGATCCAACCAGCATCCATAGGAAACCTGTTTATTAAGAGCATTTGTATTTCAAAACCGGTGATGATTTACCTCAGATTAATTGGCATTGTTCTGAGGAAAATCTATGAAAAGAACACTCTAATCCTTCTTGCGTCTGCAAGTCAGATGATTTAGGTAGGCCAATCAACTGCAGAAATTTCCTTATATTTTTCTAATCGCACCTCCAGAACCATCATCTTTGTTATAAATAGTTTTTCACTTCTATGTCCCTACCATAGCAGTATCCGTGCCACAAAAAGGGAAAAGTTTGAATATCTTTTAATTCTTTGATACTAGTGATATGTATTAGCTTCTAACAAGTTATTTTAATTCGTTTTTATAATCTGAATTTATCGGTTTTGGGGGGGGAGAGAAACAATGCCGGAATTAATCAGAAGGGCCAAATTGGCGCTATAAAAAATGAATAGACGCGTATTTATATGAAATCATTATGATAATTAACACAGTGCAAAAATGGCACGACCTGAGTCATTATACCTCCTGGGCTCAATACTATATGTTCAAGATTTTTCATCATTCCGGCGAAAATCGAGCATGAACTGGGGGTGATGAAAATCAGGGGGAAATCGGATTAAATAAGATACCAAAACCTTAAAAAAAACACTTCCAATAAGAAGACAATTGTTTGCTGATCAGTTCAACGATCTTTTGAGCTTTATCCATCCCATGGTCTGATTTAAATTCAGTCGGTATTTCCTGCGGTTCGGATACCGTGAGGTCAACTCCGGTGACCCCAACCATGGAAGCCAGCCACCCCAAAGATATGATCCGGGAATCGGAACTGTAGCCGGAGCCAATAAAATCAACTAACTTGCCATCACAAAGCTTCTCAGCTTGGGCACTGATAATTTGGCCCACTTTCTTTATTCCGTGCAAAGTAAGCCCCATACTGGTAAGGCGGTCGGTATAGTGTGGATCGGTACCATCAACCATGAGGATAATTTCAGGATGAAATTCTTCAGCCAAAGGAACGAAAATTTTTTCGAGAACCATTTCATAAACCCGGTCGCCGGATTTGGGGGGCAATGGAATGTTAACCGAATAAGCCCTCCCCTCATTGTTTCCAATTTCATGAATAAAACCTTTGCCCGGATAAAGGGTTCTCGGATCCTGATGAAGGGAAATAAACAAAACTTGTGGATCCCCGGCAAAAATTTCATACAGTCCGTCACCGGCATGAGCATCAGTATCAATAATTAAAATTTTGTTGACTCCGAATTTTATTTTTAAATTTTCAGCACAAATGCCAATGTCACTGAATACCCCAAAGCCTTTTTCCCGGGTCCGGTTGGCATGCTGTACGCCTCCTCCAACCACAAAGGCCTTTCGATATTGCTCGGAATATACCAACTCCCCTGCCAACTTTCCCGCTCCGGCCAAAAGTCTGGCAGCCCTTACCAAACCATTCGATAGCGGAGTGTCAAAAGGATCCAGACCTCGCAATTGTTCGATGCGCTGAATATATTCTGTGGTATGGATCAGTTCAAGATCGTCATTTGTAGCAGAGTCAGGGACAATAATTTCAAAATCTTTACGAGAGCCGAGTTTTTCCTGATACAGATCAATAAAATTTTGATAACGCTCCATTGTCAAGACATGTCCCAGCTCGTATTCCTTAATTTTTTCGCTATACAAAACCGCATATTTGTTCATTAGTTT
>SKZT01000297.1 GCA_007127235.1 Desulfobacteraceae bacterium | reverse complement strand
CTATATTTTTATTGAAACGCACTTTTTAGATGAAATTTAACTGAAATTTACACCTCTAGACTGCTTTTTTCTTCCATTTTGCGTGAATATAAACTCTCGGGTTTTAAATCCGAGAGTCCTCATATTGTTGCCCGGAAGCTTTGACAGTGGGTTCTGGTCCCGGGCCGTTGTGATCTCTTTTTCATAGAGTAGCTGCAGGAGGCTTTTGGAGCTGAGAATTCCGCAATATCTGCCATCTTCTGTGATAATTACAGCTTCAGAATTCTTTTCTATGGCATGATATTCAAGGATTTTTTCCAATGGCGTTGAAATTTCCAAAACAGGCACTTTTTCAAGAAAAGATCTGATGTTTCCATACGTGTTGTTTTGTAAAATTGAGATTCCAAATGGGGAGTAGACGTAATACTTAAGATTTTTCTCTGACAGAAGGCCTAACGGTTCATTATTTCCGTTTATGATTGGAACGTATGGAATTTCAGGATTTTCCCTGAATCTTGGTAAAACCTCATCAATGGGGGCGGATATGTGGATCGGCGGAACCTTATCCAGAAAAACTGAAAGGTTATCTTTTGTGTTTTTAGGGACTCTTTTGTGGCGTCGCACCAGTTCTTCCACAGGGGAATATTGTTTTAACAAGTGCTCTTTTTTTTTTAGATGGTTTTTGAACCAGAAAGCCCTGAATATAATCACAGCCGATTTCCCGGCAGACAAAAAATTCCCGCTCTGATTCCACACCCTCTGCAATAATCTTTATACCCATGTAATGGGCCATATCCACAATATTGGTTACAAAAACCCGTTTCTTATTGTCTGAATCAATATCGGCTATAAAAAACCTGTCAATTTTAATGATATCGGGATGAGAATCATAGCTTGATTTCAGACCGGAGTATCCGGTTCCAAAGTCATCAAGAACCAGATGGTAGTTTTGTTTCCTGTATTGATTTAAAATATCAATTGTTTCTTTACAGCAGGATAATTCGTATTTTTCAGATAGTTTAAAGTATATAGCCCCGGGGTTCAAACCGGTCTGCGCAAGGATCTTTTGAGTATTTCCCGGAGAATAATCCGGCATTTGAAGTACTCTGTTGTCGATGTTGTAAAATAACTTTGTGGAATGGATCAAACCGATATCAATAAATCCGGTAATTGCTTTTTTCCGCAAGGAAAGATCCAACGCATAAAGAACTTTGTCCGTATAGGCCGTATCAAGAAGGTGATGAATTGATGAAAATCCTGATTTTTCAAATCCCCTGAGCAAGGCTTCAAATCCAAATGTAGTGCCTGTGTGAATGTTTACTATAAAGGGGTTCTGTGTGCAGCAAGTCCCCCTTTTGAAAAGGAGGATTTAGGGGGATTTAAAAAAGCTTCAAATCCCCCCTGTCCCCCCTTTTCAAAACTGGTCTTTATCCACACATGTATAACGATTACAAAGGCGATGCTGATATCAACCTCAAAATATGCCCTCTGTGTCATGTGTGGGTAAAGACCAGTTTTCAAAAGGGGGGAACTTTTTCGATCACCTATTCACCTAACCACTCACCCCCAAATCCGTTATAACCAGTTTTTTACCACTGGTTAAAAATTCAGACAATTATTATGAGTTATAAATCAGGTATTCGCCTTTGCGGGTCAATTTCAGAGCAGGATGAAGTCCTTTACCATTCACCTGTTCAATGATGCCTGCCTGGATCAGCTCTTCAATGGCTCGATAGAAAAATTCTTTTTCCTGCAGATCAAGCCGCTGATTAAATTTAACTATCCAAGGGGCAGGCAAAATTTCATGATCTGTATCCACAAATGATCTGAATTTATTGAGAATACACCGTTTGATATTTTTTTTGCATTATTCATTACCACCTCTATAGAATGTTTTTCAAATCTAAAAGTCATTTACGGCATTCTGGTTGGCAAAAGTTCTGTACATTTCCCAGGTTTTCACATGTGCGGTTTCGAAAGAGCGATTCTCCATGAGTTTTCTGGCAGCGCTTCCCATACGACGCCTTCTTTCAGGATTTTCCAGCAACATACCAATGGCCTCTGTCCATGTTGTCACATTGTTTTCCGTGACTACCAGCCCTGTTTGACCTGGTTGCATATTTTCATGGGGACCTCCCTGGTTGGTGACAACAACCGGAATTCCTGAGGCCTGTGCTTCAAGCACAACATTGCCGAAGGTATCCGTATTGCTGGGGAAAACAAAAAGGTCGCTGGATGCATATACGGCTGAAAGGTCATTGCCCTTCAGATAGCCGGTGAATGTGCAGGGAAAACCTTCCAGAGCCTTCTGCATTTCACTCCGCCAGGGACCGTCACCCACCATTATCAGGTGCAAATTGGAATACTGTGCTACCAATGTCTTAAAAACATCCACCAGCAGCGAAAGATTTTTTTCCCTCGATATTCGCCCAACATACAAAAGGCTGACAGCATTTTTGATTTTCAAATGGCTTTTTAAAAAACCGTTGCGCTTGGCGGGATGAAACTGTTGAATGTCGATCCCCCGTGGGTACAGGGTAATTTTGGAGGCGGTCAAACCTTTGGAGACCAGCTCATTTTTGGTGGCCTGTGAGGGCACATAAATGGTGTCCATCTGGGAATAGTACCATAGGGTATATTTCCAGGTCAGTTCGGCAATGGCAGTATCGCCGGTTAGAAACTGAGCATATTGAGGTATAGCGGTGTGATAGGTTCCGGTAATGGGAAGTTTAAGGATACGGGCGATCGCCAAAGCCGCCAATCCGATGGAGCCGGGGGTAGCACTGTGGATGTGGTTGATTCGCTTTTCATAACAAAAGTTAAGCATTTCAAGCAGGGGGGGATAAAAAATTTTCTGTTCAGGATATTCAGGAAGTTCATAAACCCCAATGGGGTTGAAATTTTCAATGCCAGGCCGATTTGGATGTTCCTGATTATCGCAGGTAATAATGGTGAGATCCTGTTTGTTTTTGTTGGCGGTGACCACCTGCTGCTGCAGGGAAAGGGCGACGCCGTTGATTTCATTGAATGTATCGGTAAAATGCGCTACGCGAATGTCGGCGGAGTTGTCACTGCACTCTTCAGGTGCAATAAACTGGACAGATACGTCAGCAGCAAGACGGCGATCTTTACTGTAGAGGGAAAAAGCTACAAAATAGGGGGCCAGAAGTGCATAAAGACTTCCGGCTGACCCAATGGTTTGAAACAGATTAAAAACATCCGCACCGGAAAGCTGTTTCATAAGGGGATCTGCAAAATGGCAAAGAGTGCGGTTGCAGACTT
>SKZT01000017.1 GCA_007127235.1 Desulfobacteraceae bacterium | reverse complement strand
TTTTGCACTCCTGCAGATCACTTCCCAGTCCGGGTGTGCTCCTACTTGTTAAAGATGCCGAAAATAGCCTGCACCTGGCTGCAAAGCAAATCGAACTGTTCAGGATACAGACTCTGAGCGCCGTCACTTAAGGCATTTTCCGGCTCATGATGAACTTCCACCATCAACCCGTGGGCTTCGGCGGCAATAGCCGCGCGACTCAGGGGAATGACCTGTTCACGGCGGCCTGCAGCATGACTTGGATCAATGATAATGGGAAGATGACTTTCCCTTCTGACATATGGAATCGCTGAAATATCCAGTGTGTTTCTGCTATGCCGCACAAATGTTCTTACGCCCCGCTCACATAAGATCACCTCACTGTTTCCGCCCTCTATAATGTACTCTGCAGCCATAAACCATTCATCTATGGTTGCACACATACCGCGTTTTAACAAAATGGGTTTTCCGGCCTTACCCGCCCGTTTGAGAAGGCTGAAATTTTGCATGTTGCGGGTTCCGATCTGAATGACATCCGCATAATGCTCCACCAGGTCAAAAGTGTCATGGTCCATGACCTCGGTAACCACCGGAAGCCCCAATTCCATACGGATTTTTTCCAAAATTTTCAGGCCTTCCTCTCCCATTCCCTGGAACGTGTAAGGAGATGTTCTCGGTTTGAAAGCCCCTCCTCTGAACATGTGGGCACCGCTTTTTTTAACCTTTTCGGCTATGGTCATTGCCTGCTTTTCACTTTCCAGTGCACAAGGCCCCGCCATAATGACCATGTGGCCTTCCCCGATGGTTACATCCCCCACTTGAATCAGGGTATCTTCCCCATGAAATTCGCGACTCACCTGTTTATACGGGCGGGTGATCGGTATTGCCTCTTTCACTCCGGGCAAGGAAATAAAAAAAGCGGAATCTACCGCTCCTTTGTTGTAAAGAACACCTATGGATACCCGGTCTCCTCCCGGAATAGGAAGGGCCTTGTAACCCCTGCTTTCTATCTCTTTGACGACTCTGTCGATCTGGTCACGGGTCGCTTTCTGGTGCATGACAATGAGCATAATGTTTCCTCCTGAATTCGCCTTTTGCTCTTTTATTTTCTTGAGTTTTCGGATTTTTTGTCAGCATCCTGCGGTGACAAAACAGAAACAGGTCCGGAAACCGCCACCCCATGGTTAAGGTCACCATTACTGCCAGACACCTCAGGAACATGCAAAAAAAAAACCGCGGGTACTCGATGCGCCCACGGTTCTTTAATGTTTATTTATTTTTATTATTCACATCATAATAAACGGAACCAGCCGGCACATTTTTTCATGCCGGTTTGCCACAACCAGAACCAGAAAAACCCTGTGTTTTCTTTAAGACTAAAATAGGTCGCTGTGTGCATACAATAAAAAATCCGTTTACATGCTGTTTTTTGGATAAGAATTTTTTTAAAAAACAAAAATGGTCTATTACCCTAATATTCTTAAGGCTGTCAAGCCATTTGTTCAGTCTCCAAATATTCTTTTAAGCGTTTCGCATGATTGTGTTCTTCATCAATAATCTTTTCAATGAGTTCCTGAGTTTCGGGATCTTCCACAAACCCCAAAAGAAGTTCATAGAAAATAACGGTATCATTTTCAAATTCCAGGGATACGTTTAAAAGTTCCCTGACTTCATCGATCTTGGTAAAATCTACATTTTTCAGATCAAAACCGGCACCTTTCAACGTATCTTGAAGAATCTCCCGCCCCATTTCCTGAATAAGCGGATCGTCAAAAGGCTCTTTTATCTTTTCCTTTAATTCGATAAACCATTGAATGTGTTCTTTTTCCTGATCAGCCACCCATTCCAGAAGCTCTGCCAGCTCCCGCTGATTCACTTTTTCAACGGCTTCTCTGAAAATTTTTTCCCCGTTTTTTTCCAACTGAATGGCCACGTCGAGAATATCAACTGATGTAAACATTTTATAACCTCTTTATAACCTTTGGCTGCGATGTTTTAGATAATGTCATCTTTTCTAACATTTTTTATAAGTCAAGTCAAAGTTTTTTGCTTTCACCTTTCTCAACTTGACTTATCCGCCACACTGATTAATGTATCAAATGAATTTTCGGACATGCATGCCGGATTTTGCATGTAGAGTTTGTCATTGACCACCTGGTCATTGTAATAGATAATTTAATGAATTGTCCGGTCAAAAAGTTAAAGGAGAAAATTATGAGCCATCATGACAAGCAACATAACCATACTTACCTTCATGGACACGAGCACATCCACGAACATGACCATGAGCATACCCATGGCGATATAACGCATGCTCATCTCCATCTTCACGTTCATTCACATGAGCACATGCATTCAAAAGATCCCCAGCATACACACACATCCACGGGAAATGTTCATGCTCATACTCACTCGGGACATGCAGAGGAGCCTCATGACCACGATCATGAAGAATCATGAAAAATTAGGAACAGGGGTGCAAAAGGTGTGCTTTTGGTTGCAGACAGGGAAATCAACTTTTGCGTTCCTTTTCCGGTTCAGGGCTTCCAAACGCCGGAAGGAAATGATATAGCTTTTCAGAAAATGTTTTTGGCAAGGCTAGAGGGAGGGGATTATACTTTTCGTATATCTCCGACCGATAACACAGCCAAAAACATTTTCTGGAAAGCTATAGAAACTATTTAGAATTAACATTTTACACTTTCGTTAAAAATTCATTTATGCCGGGAAGGAGTTCAAAAAACATGAAAGATACTTGGGAAAATGTCATCTCTTGTGCCACCAAATGTCCGCGATGTGAAAAAGATTTTTTGGCCAAGGAACAAAGAATTTTGTCTGTGATTGACCATGAGCCGATTTGCCTGGATTGTAAAAAAGAAGAAGAAAAAAGACCGGATTACGAAGAAATTTCCAGAAAAATGATCGGCACCTGTATGGCAGAGACAGAACAAATGTGGGGTGATCCAGGGGGATATTGCTTTTACCACTTTTATCCCTACACATGTTCCTGAATGAGAAAAAGGGGATTGTTCAGAAGTGCGAAACCATGCGGAAAAAATGATATTCTTAATCACCGTTTTGCGCCTTGAATCAGTGAGGATTTATCCATCTCTCATGGAGGTTGACCATGATCATTGGCATTCCTAAAGAGATTTTGAAAAATGAAAGACGAGTCGCTGCAATACCCAAAACGGTTTCAGGGTACACCAAGCTGGGTTTCAGAGTATTGGTGGAAGCATCTGCCGGGCAGGGCGTTTTTGAAAACGATGACGCCTATCGCCAAGCAGGAGCTGAGATCATTTCTGAAGCCGCCGAAGTCTACCGTCAGGCGGATATAATCCTAAAAGTGAAAGAACCCTGCTTCAATAATCAGTTGGGGATCCACGAATTGGATATGTTGAACGACGGCTCGGTTTTGATTACATTTTTGCATCCTGCGGCCCCTGCAAACCATGAAATGGTCCGAAAATTACGAGATAAAGGTATCACTGCAATTACCATGGACAGTATTCCCCGTACTCCAAGAGCACAGCGAATGGATGCACTCACCTCCATGAGTACAGTCACAGGGTACAAATCTGTCTTGATCGCCGCCAATGTCATTCCAATTTTTATTCCCATGATCGGAACTTCAATTGGGATGGTAAAGCCGGCCAACTTTTTGGTGGTTGGAACAGGCATTGTCGGTCTTCAGGCAATTGCCACAGCCAAGCGTTTGGGAGCAGTGGTAAAAGCGGTAGATATTCGGGCAGCAGCCCGTGAAGAAGCAACTACCCTGGGAGCAAAGATAACGGGATTCGAAGTGCCCGAAAATCTGGCTCTTGGGGAGGGCGGTTATGCCGCTGCATTGCCCGAAGATTGGTTGAACAGGGAAAGAGATGCTCTGGAACCGATGCTGAGGGAGGCGGATGTGATCATTCTCAGCGCAATGGTGCCCGGGGAAGTCGCACCCATGCTGATTACTGAAACCATGTTTGAAAACATTAAACCTGGTTCCGCCATTATTGATGTAGCCATTGATCAGGGAGGCAACTGTGCTCTTACAGAAGCCGGAGATGAATTGTTTAAAAACGACATTTATATCTGCGGCATCAGAAATATTCCTGGTTCGGTCCCTGTACATGCCTCTTGGCTGTATGCGAGCAATATGTATTATTACGTGGAAAACCTGTTTAAAAAAGGCAAAAAAGATATGGATTTCAACGACGACATTGTCATCAATTCCCTGGTCACTCATCAGGGTAAAATAGTTCATGCCGGCACCCTGAAAGCCATGGATAGCAATGAATAACTTAAAACTTTTTTTTTCATAAAAGGCCCAACAATGACAAATATTGCTCTAATGCTGACAGTTCTGGTTGTTACCTTTGTCATTGGATATCATCTGATTTCCAAAGTTCCATCGATGCTTCATACCCCTTTGATGTCCATGACCAATGCCATTTCCGGTATTACAGTTCTTGCCGCCTTATTGATTTTCAGCCATGAAACCGTCGGTCTTTTTTCCCTTATGGGATTGCTTGCGGTTGCACTGGCGGCTTTGAATTTGGTGGGCGGCTTCACAGTTACCGAACGTATGTTGAAAATGTTCAAAAAAGACAGCCCAGACTATCCACAGGATCAATAATGTCATATCCCTAAGGAGAATTGAACCCGTATGAATTTATTGCTTCAACACATTTGGGAGATTGTTATCGTCGCAGTATTGATATGGGGAATCAAGAGTTTCAGAACCCCACCCGGAGCCTTTACCGGTAACCGGATAGCAGCCATTGCATTGGCAACGGCCTTTATTCTCCTGTTGACCCGATACCGGCTGTTCTATCCGGATATCATCGTTTTGGCCTTAGTCATCGGGGCTGCCGGTGGGTGGTTTTGGGCCATGAAAATCAAAATGACTCAAATTCCGGCCATGGTGGCTTTCCAAAACGGAGCCGGAGGCTGCGCGGCCATGCTGGTATCTTTTATTGAACTGACCAAAACAGCCGGCGGGCTGGGAGCCACAAATCAGTTTTTCGGAGCTGTGGGGCTTATCGTCGGAGCTGTAACATTCAGTGGAAGTATGGTGGCAGCAGGAAAACTTTCCAGCCTTTTAAAAAGTCCCCCCCGGGTCTTGACGCGGCACAATCAATTGCTTGGGGCTGTGGGAGCCCTGGTTTGTCTTTCAGGATTATGGATCGCGCTGATGGCATCCACCAAAATAATACCTCTTTCCATAATGGTAGTGTTTTTTGCCCTTTGCCTGGGTGTTCTTTTTTCCATCCGTATTGGAGGGGCCGATATGCCGGTGCTGATTGCTTTTCTGAATGCCACCACCGGATTAGCGGCAGCCTTTTGCGGCATGGTGGTTGAAAGCCGTCTTTTGATTGCCTGCGGGGCCATGGTAGCCGCATCAGGCTACATACTCACCCATCGAATGTGCCTGGCCATGAACCGGGATTTAAAAAATGTGTTCACCGGCCAAGCCTACAAACCTAGAGCCCTTATTACAACTATCGATTCTAAAAACAACTTTTTTACTTCCCCCCAGGATCTGGAGGTTACTGCTGAAGAGCAACCTGAGTACATACAAGCTGTAAAGGAGCAGCCTCCTTCCGATCCAATGGAGCTTGCTTTGAAAGCACTGAATTCTGCCCAGGACATTATCATTATTCCTGGCTATGGAATGGCGCTGGCCTCTGCTCAGTTTGAACTGGCACAATTGAGCAACCGCTTGGAGCAATCAGGAAAAAGGGTAAAATTTGCTATCCATCCGGTAGCTGGTCGCATGCCCGGCCACATGAATGTATTGCTCGCCGAAGCCGAAATCGACTATGACAAGCTTTATGAAATGGAGATGATCAACCCGGAGTTTCCTTCAACAGACATTGCCTTTATTGTGGGAGCCTGTGACGTGGTCAATACGGCAGCCAATACCAAAGACGACTCTCCCATTTCGGGCATGCCCATATTGAATGCCCACGAAGCCCAACAAGTCGTTGTATGCAACCTGGATACCCGCCCGGGATATTCAGGGGTGGAAAATCCACTCTATGATCAATCCAACGTGATCTTGCTCCTTGGGGATGCCAAAGAAACTTTGGGACTACTACTCAAGAATATGTAATCCTTTGTCTGTAACCTGTTTGTGTGAAAAAACTTGTGCTCAATTGTAGGTGCGAATTCATTCGCACAATGTGAACCTCGGTGTTAACTATAGGACCTAAAACCGTTTTCCCGGAAATAAAGTTGCTGGATGGTTTTAAAGAATCCTCTGTAAATCCGTGCCGGATTTTAAGTGCGAATGAATTCGCACCTACAGAATATCGGATTTCACGCAAACAGGTTACGCTCTAATCCTTTTGCTAAAGGGGCCATAAAATTGGCAGCACCAGCATTAAAACCGCAAGTGTTACAAGGGTCATCAGTCCGCCCACTTTGACGTAATCCAGGAATCGATATCCGCCGGGACCCATCACAAGAATATTGGCCGGGTGGGATATAGGGGTGGTAAAACTGGCAGATGCCGACATGGAAATGGCCATCAACATGCCGTAGGGAGACAGCCCCATGTTGATCGCAGTGCTCAGGGCAATGGGAGCCATGAGCACCACCAGGGCGGCGGTGGGCACAAAGCAGGTAGCCAGAAAGGTTAGTGTAATAAGGCCGAACATGACCGCATTGGGACCGAAAGGGCCCACTACAGCCACCACGTTTTCGGCAATAAGTCTGGCGGCGCCGGTCTGGTCCAGGGCGGTGCCCAGTGGAAGCATTCCCGCGATGAGAAATACGGCTTTCCATTCAATCTGTCGATAGGCTTCCTCCATGGTAAGACATCCGCTCAGCACCATAAAAGCAGCTCCCACCACGCCTGCAATGTAAATGGGTACCCATCCCATGAAAACAGGAAACAGTACACCGAACATAATCAACAGCGATATCCTCATTTTTTCCCTTCGGAGTTTTTCCTGAACTGTCTGGGTAAGCACAATAAAATCCGGTTCACTTCCCAGCATCTGCAGCTTATTGCGAGGCCCCAGAAGCAGCAGAGCATCCCCGAAACGAATTTCCATATCCCTAAGATTGGATCGGTAGGCGTGGCCTTTACGCCACAATGCAATAACGTTCAACCCGAATTTTTCACGGAAGTTAAGCTGGCGAAGTGTCTTTCCTTCCAAGGTGGTACCTGGTGCCAATATGGCCTCCATAAGGCCAATATCTCCGGAAACCAGTGCAGATATGTCGGCAGCTTCACTCTCCATATCCAACACCAGGTCTTCAAGTCCCTTAAGTATTTCAAAATCCGAAAGACGCCCTTCCACCACAAGACGATCTCCTGCCTGAAGCATTTCATCGGGTTCGGGCATAAACACCGACTCATCGTCTCTCAAAATTCCAAGTACGTGACTTCCCAATGCTTCGCTCAGACGGCTTTCCCTGAGAGATTTTCCCACCAGCGCCGAATCTTCCGGAATTTCCATGAGCAACCGGTGTTCATGAAGATGATAAGTATCTGCCAGCTCAGATGCATTAACATAATGAAACTGTTCGAAGCCCGCTAATTTTTTAAAAGGTTCCAGTTGTTCTTCGGTACCGCCCAACAGAAGCCTGTCACCGCCTGCCAGTGGAAGATCCTGCAGACCGACCCTTTTAACATCATTATTTCGGCAAACGGCAAGCACGTTGGCCCCAAAACGCTTTCTGAAATCAAGAAAATTGAGTGTGCTTCCCACAAAGGGCGAGGTTTCAGGTATCATGATTTCACCGAATTTGATATTTTCCGAATAAAAATCCCTGATGTCAAACCTGCTCTCATCGACTTTCATCTGATGCCAGTTTTTTAGTTCATTGAGGGTATCAATACGACCTTCGACCGTTAGAGAATCTCCTTCCTGCAATATATCGTTGGATCCGGGAGCAATCATGGTTTGATTTCCCCGGGTTATGCCAATAACGTTCCATCCCAGAATTGAGCCCATCCGAATTTCGCCCAGACTTTTATTGACCAAAACCGATCCGGGAGGTACGCGAACATGAAAAAGGCGCTCCTGTATATTATACTGGCTTTTCCAGTCAGCTTTTTTTGTGGGGGATGACTCTCTGGCCATGTCCCGCTTGGGCAGTAAATGACGTCCGATTAAAGCCATAAAAGCAACACCGGAAAACATCACAAAAAGTCCCACCGGTGCAAAATCAAAGAAAGTGAAAGGGGTAAATCCACTTTCTCTCAAAAAATCAGTGACCAGTATGTTCGGTGGGGTTCCGATCTGGGTAGTCAGCCCTCCCAGCAAAGATCCGTAGGCAAGGGGCATGAGAAGCCGGGATGGCGGGTTTCCGGTATGACGGGCAATGTCCATTACCACCGGAAGCATCAACGCCGCTACGGCCACATTGTTCATCACCGCTGACATGATCCCGGAAGTGACCATGATCACAATGATCATTTTCATCTCACCAGTGCCCGCAACTTTCATGACGAAATTGCCAATTACGTTGGCCACGCCCGTGCGGGTCAATCCACCGCTGAGAATGAAAACCGCCCAGATGGTCACAACCGCCGGATTGCTGAAACCGGCAAGGGATTCGACCGGGGTTAACAGGCCGGTCAACGCTGTGATCCCCAAAACCAGAAGTGCGGTCACCTCCATGGGTATCCATTCTGTAATCAGAAATACTACGGAGACCAACAATATGGATAGCACCAGAAAAATTTCAGGGGTCATGAAAAATTAACCTCCAGGATAAAAATGATATTCAGAAGTGCAAAAGCTGTGCTTTTGCAGAAGCATACGATAGAATGCGAAAAATGATTTTCTCACTCATTGTTTTCTGAATTTTCCCCGAAAAAAAAGTGCAAAAGCTGTGCTTTTGAGTCATACGCAAAAGCACAGCTTTTGCACTCCGTTTGATACCATCTATTACTCTAATTCTCCGGCTCTGAAGGCCTTTAGATAGTTTGCACAATAATCGTCCCTGCCCACAAGGGCTTCGGCGGCAATTATGCTGGCTTTCATTTTTCGGTCCAATGGATTGATAATGGCACCATCAAGTCCTTTGGTAATGGCCATCACCATAAAGGTGCGGTTTAAAAATTTACGTCCTGGCAGCCCGTAGGAAATGTTTGACAAACCGCACATGGTATGGATACCCGGCCAGGTGGTTACAATTTTCTCAATGGTGTTAATAAACTCCATACCAAAAGTGCCATCGACGGACAAGGGCTGGACCAAAGGATCCACAAAGATATTTTCCAGGGCGACATCTTTGGCTGTCAGGCTGTTGATCAGTTTATCAGCGATTTTCATCCGGTCATCGACTGTTTGGGGCATTCCCTCATCACTCATGCAAAGGGCGACCACTTTCAGGTCGGAACCTTCCAGCAAAGGGAGAATCGCATCAAAACGATCCTTTTCCAGTGAAATGGAATTAATGATTGGAGTGCCCTTATGAACTTTAAGGGCGGCTTCCAGGGCCTTGGGATCCGGACTGTCCAATGCACAGGGAACATCAACGGCAGATTGTACGGTCTCGGTCAACCATGAAAGATATTCCGCTTCCTTATCCACAAACACACCGGCATTAACATCAATATAATCGGCACCAGCCTGGAACTGATCGATTGCAATCTTTTGAATGGTTTCGCTATCCTGGGCTTTGACAGCATCAGCAATAACTTTACGGCTGGAATTGATCAATTCACCAACGATAATCATAAATATATCCCTTTCTTTGAATGTTATTTTATTGAATATTTTCAAGATTCGGCGGTGAACGTATCACAATCGCATCAGCAAATCAAATCTTAGAACGAGTATAAGTTGAAGATTATTACTTGAAAATCGAGTTAAAGGATCTTGCGGAAAGCGTCCCGATAAAGCTTCTCACGCCTGTGTTTAAAAACCGGCATGGCATCGCGAAGATATTCCAAGTCGGCTTTTGAAATGTCTCCCACCATGAGCGCCTCTCTTTCTTCGGATGCCGATGTCACTGTTACGCCGTATGGATCAACTATTCTGCTTGATCCGCAAAATGTGGAAATGGAATTAGCCCCCACATGATTGGCCGCCACGACAAAAACCTGGTTTTCAATGGCCCGGGCAGCAATCAGCATGTCCCAGTGCCTCAACCGCGGAAAAGGCCATGCAGCTGACAAAAGCAGCATTTCCGCTCCAGCCAGTGCCAAAGATCTTGCCACCTCCGGAAACCTGAGGTCATAACAGATCATAAGCCCCGCTTTAAAGTCACCGATTTGAACGATTTCAAGGCGATTGCCCGCCGTAAAGGTTTTATCTTCCTCAAGGGGTGAAAAAGCCGCCAGATGAGTTTTTCGATATTTGCCCGAAATGCGGCCATCCGGATCGACCACCGCAAGCACGTTGTATATACACCCGTTTGATAGCTCCGAAAGACCGCAGATAACATGAATGCGGTTTTTTTTCGCTGCTTTTTGAATATGTTCAACAGGTCCGGGATCCCATGAAGATGCATATGCAGAAATCCGGGAAACCTCGTAGCCCGTATCCGCCATTTCCGGAAACAGCACGACCTCCGATCCTGCTTCGGCAGATTTTTCAACAATACCCGAAATCTTTTCCAGATTTGCCTTAACATCGCCAACTTTACATTCAATTTGAGCTATTGCAATTTTCATATTTATAACCTTGCCGGCTTGCAGCCGGTTATGCGAAAGTACAACTTTCGCACTCCGGTTTCACGGGTTTTTTAGTTCATTTCGGGAAATGGCGGAAGCGGCAAATCAATACAATAGGCAACGGCCCTCAAGAGTTCAGCCTCGGCAATGGTAACCACATGATCATACAGCATGCAGCAGGCACATGCATCCAGCAAAGCCCGTTTAACACCAGGCCGGGCTGAAGCAAATTTTGATAGGGCCCGTCCGACATCTTCAAAGGACGTATCCTTTAAATGCTGGAAATCACCACAGACGTATGAAACCGGAATTTGTTTCATGGCCTCAGCAAAGGCCTTTTGGGCTTTTGCCGGATTCCCGTGCCCCAGGACAGCCAGCTTCGAAATTATCATGGCGGCATCGTCCATGAGCGGTTCGATGCTCCGGTACAAGTCCTTTCCTTTTCCAGGATAGAATGCCACATCCAGTCTATGAGTTATAATCTGCTGAATTATGAACTCAAATAACATGATCTTACCGTCAGATTCCACCAGAGCAGCAACATGCTCCTTGAAACGTGTATACTGAATCAACGACAGCCGGCGGAGTGCAGGGATAGCCAGGTCCAGAACCGGAAGTTTCAATTTAGGTGCTAAACGGCCAACCGTTTTGTCCAGGCAGACCACTCGCTGCATTATTTCTTGGGAAGCAATGGGTTTAAGAGCCGCAATCTGCTTGTTTTTTTCCCTGCGGTCAGCATCCAGGAGCATCGCATAGATAACACAAGATGCGCCAAAGGGATCCCGCAGGTCATCACGCACCTGCGGTGGCAAAACCTCAAGGGTTTTAGCGCTGCAAATAATGTTTTCCGTTGAAACCGTGCCGACCCGGTTTATGATCATTTTGGGACTCAAAAAACTTCCCATACCAAAACGATCCACGCTTACCAGGGGCACGCCATCGCCTGTAAATGATTTTTTGAGGGGGGTCCTGTCGGAGAAATCACCGGAGAATGTCGGCTCAAGGGCTTTTATGCGATCAATGATGGGCGGATGGGTTGCAAAGAAAGATTTATATGCATTGCCAAAAAACATATGACCGGTTTCAACGCTCAAAGGCGAATTGACAATGGTTCCAGGGGAAAACCCACCAATTATTTTCAAAGCATTGGCAATACCGGAAGGATTTCGGGTAAATTGAACTGCGGATGCATCAGCAAGATATTCACGCTGCCGTGAAACCGCGCTCTGTATTATCCGGGAGAAAAAAACCCCGATATAACCAATCAGGGTCAGGGCCATCCCCATCATAAGCACCGGTCCACTTCCCTTGCTTTTCCTGCTTTTTCTGACGGATCGAAGAATGAGCCTGCCCATGACAGCAAGAATCAGAATTCCGCTTATCAAGCCCATAAGGCGTATATTAAGACGCATATCACCATTTACAATATGGCTGAACTCATGTGCTATAACCCCCTGAAGTTCATCCCGGTCAAGCTGCTCCAAAGTCCCCCT
>SKZT01000130.1 GCA_007127235.1 Desulfobacteraceae bacterium | reverse complement strand
CGCAGCAGTTTTCGCCTGCCGATCACATTGATCCCGATTATGGCAGGGAACTTCGTAACGCCGTATCCAATGGAGTGGAAATATTGGCTTACGATGTGTGCATTGACCTTCGCAGGATAAAGCTTAACCGAAGGGTACCCTGTGCTTTAGGATAACGTGACCTGGATACATTGCGGTAAGTAGTATAGGAGACCGTGAATCTGACATTTATGAACTGTTATAACCAGGAAATGTCGATTTTTGGGTCTTGGATTTCATCCCGGTTTTGTTCCGAAACCGTTCAATGTTCAGTGGTGAAACATTATAACGGCGGCAAAAAGCAAGGTGGACGAGGTAGCCTTCTTACTGGTAACGAACAAAAAGCGAACTTTCCGGCCGCGGGGTTGTTCCCCGGGAGAGAGCAGGAAATCAGGGTGAAAGGCCTTTATTCCAGGTCCTTTTTTATTTTCCGGATTGTATACAAAAGCTGGGGAATTTTTCTCTCACAAGTAAAGAAAACCGTTTCGGCATTTATGTCGGCATAATGATGAGTGAGAATGTCACGCATTCCTTTGGCCTTTTTCCAATCAACTTCAGGATAACGAGACAAAAGCTTTCCTTCAGTGATCTTATCAAGGTTTTTCAATGCTTCACCAATGACGATCATCATCATGCAGATAGCGTCCATTTTATCAATTCCTGCCGAAATATCGGTAAAATCAGACACCTGCTTTATGGGTTCAAAACGGTTGATAATCTTTGTTGCGGCCTCCTCTATCTGTCCTAAGGTTTCGAGGGCAAGTTCTTTATCACGCATATACTGCCTCTTTATCGATCCTTTTTTTTAAGAATTGATTCATGTTTTCTGTGTAGGTTACTATGTCAACCTGCCGGCGAAGTCTTTCCTCCAGATCATTCTTTATGCCGACAAGCATGAAAAGGTCCGGCTTGGAAATTTGAACAACCACATCCACATCACTGTTTTCCTCAGCTTCATCCCGTGCCGTTGAACCAAAAACACCAATTTTGAGAATACCGTATTTCTCACCAAATTCTTTTTTATATTTATCCAGAATTTCAATAACTTCATTTTTCCCCATTAGATTTCCTTTTCATTATCAACATGTCACCCCCACCTGCCTTTGTTCTTATCCCTCAATTAAAAGTTTATAAAACCGTGCACGTGAACGTAGACGTGCTCGTGCATGATTTGATAAAATCTGATTGTAACGGATTTGGGAGTGTAAAAATTATTATAATTATAACGGTATTTTTTATATTTCGTCCCTACGGGACTCTTGAAATCACAGGAAATGGTGTTGCTATAAATATTTTGTCCCTGGCGGGACATTTTTCAGGTTTTTTACCGACGATTCATTATGAACAGAGCAAAACAATTTTTAAAACTTTCCAGAAAATGGTTGATCTGCATTATTCTTCAAAGGTATATGAAAAACATTTCCAAATACCTCTGATTAACCCCGAAACCTGTTCCGTTAGGAACAAAATATTTATAGCCAACCTAGCAACCATAAATATCAAGTCCCGTTAGGGACGATATATTTTTATGTGAAAGAACTTTACAACCAAATGAATTCTTTCATGAGTTGTTGTGCCCGAAAGGGCATGGCCGTTATTCAGAAATAATTTTGTACCCCCAAATCCGTTACAATCAGTTTTTTTCCTATATCCTTGCCAAAAACATTTTCTTGAAAGAAATAGAAAGGCAGGTGTGCATTCCCACGCACATCATGGGAACGACTGTAAAGCCGGCCCTTGTGACAGCCCTCTGTGTTATGTGCGTGTAAAGACCAGCCCTCCCAGAGGGAGAGGAGTTTTCGGACAGGCAGCCGCCCCATCATTTATGAAAACACGCGGGCACAGAATTCTCCGAAGGTGCCCAGGTCTTCGCAAACATGTATTCCACATTCTTTCATGGTGGCTATCTTGCCCTGAGCGGTACCTGCTTTTCCTGAGATGATTGCGCCGGCATGGCCCATGCGTCTTCCGGGCGGGGCCGTCAAACCGGCGATAAAGCCGACCACCGGCTTTGTCACATGCCTGGTGATATATTCGGCAGCTTGTTCTTCGGCGTTGCCCCCGATTTCACCCACCATGACAATACCTTTGGTGTCGGTATCATTTTGGAAAGCTTCCAGGCAGTCGATAAAATTGGTACCATTTACCGGGTCGCCTCCGATTCCCAGGCAGGTGGTTTGCCCGATTCCCTGAAGGGTTAACTGATGAACCACCTCATAAGTCAGGGTGCCGCTTCGGGAAATCACGCCGGCCGGCCCCCCCGGCATATGAATAGGACCCGGCATAATGCCGATTTTGCATTCTCCCGGAGTGATGATACCCGGGCAGTTGGGACCGATAAGTCGTGATGGCTTATTTTTGAGAAAATTTTTGACTTTCATCATGTCCAATACCGGAATACCTTCGGTTATGGCCACGATGACCTCGATACCGGCATCGGCGGCTTCCATAATGGCATCGGCTGCGAAAGCCGGAGGGACAAAAATCATGCTTGCGTTGGCACCGGTATTGATAACAGCTTCTTTTACCGTATTGAACACCGGAATATCATCCATTTTCTGGCCCGATTTTCCCGGGGTTACGCCTGCAACAATACGGGTTCCATAAGCCGCACACTGTCTTGTATGAAATTGTCCTTCCCGACCCGTAATTCCCTGTACGAGTAATTTTGTTTCTTTATTGACAAATATGCTCACTTTTTGTTCCTCGCCTTCCGAATAAATAGATTCACAGATTCGTTATTTGACCAGGTTGGCTACTTTTTGGGCGGCATCCCTGAGATCCATGGCAGTAATCAGGCTTAAACCCGATTCCTGGAGAATCTTTCTGCCTTCTTCTACATTGGTGCCCTCCATGCGCACTACTACGGGGACCTCGATTCCGGTCTTCTTGGCAGCCGTTACCACACCCTCGGCCAAAACATCGCATCGGAGAATCCCGCCGAAAATGTTGATAAGAATGCCTTTGACATTTTTGTCGCCGAGAATAATCCTGAAACCATTTTCCACCATTTCGGCACTGGCCCCTCCGCCGACATCCAGAAAATTTGCGGGCTCGGCCCCTGCCAGCTTTATAATGTCCATGGTGGCCATGGCAAGCCCGGCTCCATTGACCATGTTGCCGATATTGCCATCCAGCTTGATATAATTTAGGTTATACTTGGAAGCTTCCACTTCAAGAGGATCTTCTTCATCCAAATCACGGTATTCGACAATGTCCTTGTGACGAAATAAGGCGTTGTCGTCGAAATTAACTTTGGCATCCAGAGCAATAACATGTTCTTGTTTCGTGATCACCAACGGGTTGATTTCCAGAAGTGAACAATCATAATCGACAAAGAGTCTGTACAGTTTTGGGAGCATTTGGTTGAACTGTTTGAGTATGGAAGAGGGCAGGTTCAGCCCATAACCCACAGTCCGGCAATGGTATCCCTGGATACCCAGCAAAGGATCGATAAATACCTTGATGATTTTTTCAGGTGTGTCTTCTGCCACCTGTTCGATGTCAACACCCCCGGCCTCACTGGCCATGATGGCGATCATGGCGGTTTCCCGATCGGGAATAATACTCAAATACAATTCCTTCTCGATTTGCAATCCCTGCTCGATAAGCAGTTTTTGAACCTTCTGGCCTTCCTCCCCGGTCTGGTGGGTAACCAGCGTCATGCCGATCATCTCACCTGCCAGGGCTCTGACCTCATCCATAGAATCGGCGAGTTTGACTCCTCCACCTTTTCCCCGACCTCCGGCATGAATCTGAGCCTTGACCACCACCGGAAACTCTCCCAGACTTTCAGCAACCTTTACTGCTTCATCAGCCGAAAATGCGACCCCTCCTTGTGGAATGGGTACAGCATATTTTTGAAACAATTGCTTGGCTTGATATTCATGGATTTTCATAACGGACACCCCTGGCTAAACTTGGTTGGATTAATTAAAAAACACTCCCCCCCTTTGGAAAAGCTGGTCTTAGTACACGCTTGACACAGTGGGTGGTATTTCTCGTTTTCACTCAGATCGTGGTAACGAGGTTGTAAAAGATGATTGCAAACGTTCCCCCTTTAGCAAAAGGGGGGACAGGGGGGATTTGGGGCTTTTTTAAATCCCCCTAAATCCCCCTTTTCCAAAGGGGGACTTACTGAATCCCTTATGTTAAAAACTATTCCCCTGGCCCCTCCCTTCACAATAAGGGTGCTTTGCGATCATCATTTCACTGATAACGGCAAACCGGATTACCGCCCATGCTGTTTTATCCGATGACACAAAGAATATCGTTTTTGGCCACGGAATCGCCGGAGTTAAAATTGATTGCTTTAACCGTTCCACTTGCCGGTGCGGGCAAAGCATTTTCCATTTTCATGGCTTCCAGAATCACTAAGGTTTCTCCCTGGTTGACCGCATCACCCACTTTTTTCTCAAAGCTGATAATCATGCCGGGCATTGGGGCTCTTAAAGGGGTTCCTTCAGTGGGAGCGGCTACCGGTGGCGCTGCGACGGCCTCTTCAACGATTTCGGTTTTGGCCGGCTTGGGCGTTGCTGGCGGTACTACTGCCGGCGCAGGTTTTTTAGGCCTGGCGGCTTTGGGGGCCTGCATGGGCTGAACCGGCTGCAGCGGCATCTGACCCAATTGTTCTATATAGCTGATTACCGGAGACTCTCCCTGTTCATCGACACCCACTTCAAAGTACTCATCATCTATAAACACATTAAATGTTCTCAGGTTTTCACTTTTTTCGGGGACATCTTCCTTTTTCTTTTCAACCAGCTGCCCTGCCTTGGCTTTTTTAATCAATTCCCGCTCTTTTTTCACCTGCTCCAGGGTCCTGGGTTTTACCTCGGGGGGAGCTTCCTCGTGACCATATTTCCATTTAAGAAAACGTTTACCGGTGACCGGATAAATGGCGTATGTGATGACATCGTCAATATCTTTGGCCAGGTCTCCGATTTCCTCTTTGGCCTTCTCCAGTTCAGGCTCGAGTACTTCTGCAGGACGGCATGTAATGGGCTCTTCTCCTCTCTTGTAGCCTTTCAGCGCCTTTTTCTGGACCTCGGAATTGATAGGTACCGCTGTTTTTCCATACAGGCCGTAGCAAAGATCCTTTACCTGAGCAGTGATCATTTTATAACGTTCGTTTTCATCGTCAAACAGCACATTGTTGACCGTCTGGATCCCTACAATCTGACTGGTGGGTGTTACCAGAGGAACCTGTCCCAGATCTTTTCGAACCCTTGGAAGTTCTTTGTAAACCTCGTCGATTTTGTCCAAAGCATCCATTTCTCTCAACTGATTGACCAGGTTGGAGAGCATGCCACCGGGGGTCTGGTGCAAAAGCACGTTGATATCGATAATGGACATCTTGGAGTCATCCAGAAGGTGTGCATACTTGGGCATTACTTCTTTTTCCAGGATTTCATTAATGTTTCCCAGCAGTTTGATATCAAAGCCGGTGTCACGGTTTGTTCCCAGCAGGGTCATCACCAAAGGCTCGATGGCGGCATGAGAAGTCCGGTATGCATAGGGTGACATACAGGTGTCAATGATATCCACACCGGCCTCGATAGCCTTTAAGTGCGTCATGGGAGACATGCCGGAGGTAAAATGACTGTGAAGATGAATGGGTATCTTGGAGTTTTCCTTCAAGGCTCTGACAATTTGATAGACATCATAGGGTGCGCACAGGCCGGCCATATCCTTGATACAGATGGTGTCTGCTCCCATTTCTTCCAAAGCCTTGGCCTTGTTGACATAATAGTCGATATTATAGACTTCTCCTCCCATCCGGGGTTCGGTCATGGTATAACAGATACATCCCTGAAAATGCTTGCCGTTGGCTTTTATCCGTTCTACCACGGTTTCGAAATTCCGGTAATCGTTCAAGGCGTCAAAGGTTCTGAAGATATCCATTCCATTTTCACAGGATCGGTCCACAAAGGCTTTGGCCAGGTCATCGGCGTAGTTTCTGTATCCTACAAGGTTTTGGGCTCTGAGCAGCATTGAAAAGGGTGTTTTTTTGAAATATCGTTTCAGGGTCCGGATTCTTTCCCAGGGATCTTCGTTCAAAAACCTGTGCATGGTATCAAAGGTTGCGCCACCCCAGGTTTCCACAGCCCAGAATCCCACCTCGTCCATCATTTCAGCCACCGGAATCATATCTTCAGTGCGCCCGCGGGTTGCAAACAGTGACTGATGACCATCACGAAGAGATATGTCCTCGACTTTTACCGGGTTTTCTGCTTTGGGACGGTCTTTGCTGTAATTCAATTCCGTCATTTTGACTTCGGTGTGATCACTCATTTTCAGGTTCTCCTCTTATATGTTAATTTTTTACAAAATTGTCATTATCGGTGAAAAGTTTTCATCTGCATCATATTGCGCAATTGCATCTGCTGCATTCGCCCGCTTACTCCCCATTGGCTGAAGGCCACTGCTGGAGCAGGAGCCGGAAGGGCTTCGGGCTGAAGCTGAGCCGCTGCTTGCATGCAAATACACATGATTTCCTCTTCTTCTTTCAGATAGTTCAATACCGCGGATACAGCGGCAACCATTTTTTTGTTTTTTTCCATCGGATCACCCATTGGAGTTTTTTTGTTGCAGTTTGAATTTATGTGGGTATGTTTCCATGTTTTTTGGGCGGCCTGATTTCGCGTTTGGTACACATGATTTCAAGAGCTTCGATAAGCCTTGGTCTGGTGTCGTGCGGGATTATAACCGCATCGATATACCCTCTGGCTGCTGCACAATAGGGATTGGAAAAAATATCTTTGTATTCCTGGATTTTTTCTTTCCGCTTGGCGACTTTGTCTTCCGCAGCCTCGATTTCTTTGCGATGGATAACATTGGCTGCTCCTTCGGCACCCATGACGGCAATTTCCGCCGTAGGCCAGGCGAGGGTCATGTCTGCTCCCAGATCGCTGGAGCACATGGCCAGGTATGATCCGCCGTAATCCTTGCGGGTCACCAGTAGCAATTTGGGGACTGTTGCCTCTGAATAGCACCAGAGCAGTTTGGCCCCATGGCGAATAATTCCTCCCCACTCCTGGTAACTTCCGGGAAGGTAGCCGGGAACATCGGCGATGGTCAGCAAGGGAATATTGAATGCGTCACAGAACCTTATAAAACGGGTGGCCTTATCGGAAGCATCGATATCCAGGCATCCCGCAAGGCTTGATGGCTGGTTGGCGATAATGCCGATGGTTCTTCCGTTCAAGCGGGCAAAACAGACAATAATATTGGTGGCAAAAAACTGATGAGGTTCGAAAAAATCTCCGTTGTCCACAATTGAGCGAATCACCAGCTTCATGTCATAAAACTGGTTTGGGTTATCAGGAATTATGGTATCCAGTTCCATGTCCTGGCGTTTGGGATCATCGCCGGTTTCGATTTTGGGAGGATCTTCCATGTTATTGGAAGGCAGATAAGACAGCAGCTTTTTTATCTGTTCGATGGCATCCTGGTCACTTTCGCAGGCAAAATGGGCCACACCGCTTTTTTCATTGTGGGCCATGGCTCCCCCAAGTTCTTCAAAGGAAATTTCCTCTCCTGTCACCGATTTGATGACCTGGGGACCGGTGATGAACATAAAACTGGTTTTTTTCACCATGAAAATAAAATCGGTCATGGCCGGTGAATATACGGCACCACCTGCTGTGGTTCCCATAATGGCGGAAATCTGGGGAATAACGCCGGAAGAAATGGAATTTCGGTAAAAGATCTGCCCGTAGCCGGAGAGGGCATCCACACCTTCCTGAATGCGGGCTCCCCCGGAATCGTTGATTCCCACAAAAGGAGCACCGGCCTTGAGGGCAAGGTCCATGACCTTGCAGATTTTTTTTGCATGCATTTCGCCCAGGCTTCCTGCTCTGGAAGTAAAATCCTGCGCAAATGCGAAAACCGTCCGTCCATCGATAAGTCCATGGCCGGTGACAACCCCGTCTGAGGGAATGTCCACTTTTTCCATGCCGAAATTGACACAACGATGGCTGACAAACATGTCCAATTCCCGGAAAGTACCGGGATCAAAGAGCAGATCAAGACGTTCCCTGGCTGTGAGTTTTCCGGCTTCATGTTGTTTCGCGATGGCTTTTTCCCCGCCCATGAGCCGAATTTTTTCTTCCTTTTCTTTCAGCTCTTTGATTTTATCCTGAACAATTCCCATTATTGCTTCCTTTCCTATATACTTGACTCTATATTATTGGCATTCAATGTATCGGGTTTGTCTCTAATTTGTATTTTAAAAATTTCGCAGGATAAGGAGTGTAAAAGCTGTGCTTTTGCATTGTTTGCGAAAGCACAGCTTTCGCACTCCAAACTCATGCAGAAAATATTTTTTTCGGCCCACCGCTGTCTGATTCTACTCAAGGCATGAAAGAAGTTCTTCCGCCGCAATGGTGGGTGTTGTGATTCCCTGTTCCACCTTTCTCGAAACGGTGAGAAGGCGTTTTTTTACTTCGGGGCTTTTATAAAACCGCTCTTTGAGCCCTTCTTCCAAAAGAGACCACATCCATGACAATGCCTGCTTTTTTCTCTTTAAATCCAGCTCGCCTGCGTCCATAAGCTGTTTTCTGTGGTTTAAAACGGTTTCCCAGATTTCTTGAATCCCGGTCTTTTCTTTGGCGCTACAGGTAAGAACGGGTGGCGACCATAGGGAATTGGCAGGCTTTAAAAGGTGAAGGGCATATTCGTAGGCTTTTTTTGCCTGCAGGGCCTTTTGAATATTGTCTTCGTCGGCTTTGTTTATGGCGATGGCATCGGCAATTTCAACCACTCCCTTTTTAATCCCCTGGAGTTCATCGCCTGCCCCCGCGAGCATCAGGACCAGGAAAAAATCCACCATTGAAGCGACCGTAATTTCGGATTGACCTACTCCCACGGTTTCAACAATGATTACATCGAACCCGGCAGCCTCACAGATAAGCATGGTTTCTCTTGTTTTTCTGGCGACCCCCCCCAGGGCACCCCCTGAGGGGGAAGGCCGAATATAAGCACCGGGGTGCATGGAGAGCTTTTCCATACGGGTTTTGTCCGCCATGACGCTGCCCCCGCTCCGGGTGCTGCTGGGATCTACCGCCAACACAGCTACCCGGTGGCCGCTTTCCACCAGATTCAGGCCGAAGCTTTCAATAAAGGTGCTTTTTCCCACTCCCGGCACACCGGTTATTCCAAGCCGAACCCCTTTACCGGAATAGGGAAGAAGTTGTTCCAGAATCCGATGGCTCAGGCGCCGATGGGTGCTCAGAGAGCTTTCCATCAGGGTGATGGTCTTAGCGATGATTCGCCGGTTTCCTTCAAGTACTCCCTCAATGTAGGGTTGAATATTATCAGACATTATTTGCGCTGATCCAGAGCATTCAAAACCTGGTTGACAGATTGTGTAATAGGGGTCCCCGGTCCGAATATTCCCGAGACACCTTTGTCGTAAAGAAACTGGTAATCCCCGGGAGGGATAACCCCGCCGACTACCACCAGAATATCTTCACCCCCCTGTTGTTTCAGGTTCTCGATAAGTTCAGGAACCAGTGATTTATGACCTGCAGCCAAGCTGGATGCCCCGACCACATGGACGTCGTTTTCAACGGCGATTTTGGCGGCTTCTTCCGGTGTCTGAAACATGGGGCTGATATCAACATCAAAGCCTAAATCCGCAAAAGCGGAGGCCACCACTTTGATGCCACGGTCATGACCATCCTGTCCCATTTTGGTCAAGAGAATTCTGGGACGACGCCCCTCTTTTTCCATGAAGTCCTGGGTGCGTTTTCTGATGGAATCAATGATCTCGCTGTCACCGAATTCTGCAGCATAAACTCCCGAAATACACTGTGTGGTTGCAACATAACGTCCGAATACTTTTTCCATGGCATCCGAAATTTCCCCTACCGTGGCCCTGGCCCTTACTGCCGGAATGCATGCGGCCAGAAGGTTTTCTTTTGTTTCAGCAGCTTTGGTAATGGCATCCAAAGCCTTTTTAACCGCCTCATTGTCCCGGCTGGCTTTAATTTCTTTCAAACGCTGAATTTGTTCTTCACGAACTCCTTCCGGAACTTCTAGAACCTCGAGATCGAGTTTTTCATCCTGAAGCTGATATTTGTTCACGCCCACAATAATTTCACTTCCCCGGTCGATCTGAGCCTGTCTTCGGGCAGCCGACTCTTCAATACGCATCTTGGGCCATCCGGTTTCAATTGCCTTGGCCATACCCCCCATTTTTTCCACTTCGTCGATAATTTTTTGTGCTTCCTCAACAATTTCATGGGTCAGAGCCTCTACGTAATAGGAGCCGCCCAGGGGATCAACGACATGGCAAATCTTGGATTCTTCCTGAATGATCAGTTGCGTGTTCCTGGCAATTCTTGAACTGAAGTCCGTGGGAAGTCCCACTGCCTCGTCAAACGAGTTGGTATGCAGCGACTGAGTCCCACCCAATGCCGCAGCCAGTGCCTCCAGCGTGGTTCGGATGATATTATTGTAAGGATCCTGGGCAGTTAGACTCCAGCCGGAAGTTTGAACATGGGTTCTGAGCATGCTGGACCGGGGATCTTTGGGATTGAATTGGCTCATGAGCCGGTGCCACAAAAATCTTGCCGCCCGCAGCATGGCTATTTCCATGAAGAAATTCATTCCCACTCCATAGAAAAATGAGAGTCTTGGCGCAAACGCGTCAATGTCCAGACCCGCATTTATTGCCGCCCTCACATATTCAACACCATCAGCGAGGGTAAACGCACATTGCAGGGCGGAGTTTGCCCCGGCTTCCATCATATGATACCCGCTTATGCTGATCGTGTTATACCGGGGCATGTTTTGGGAGCAATATCCGATGATATCAGAGACAATTCTCATGGAAGGCTCCGGAGGATAAATGTAGGTGTTGCGGGTGAGATACTCTTTAAGAACGTCGTTCTGGATAGTACCGGCCAATTGTTCCTGCTTGACTCCCTGTTCCTCAGCGGCAACGATATAGCCCGCAAGAATCGGTAAAACAGCACCGTTCATGGTCATGGATACCGTCATTTTGTCCAACGGGATTTGATCAAAGAGAATTTTCATATCCTCCACAGAGTCAATAGCGACCCCGGCCTTGCCTATGTCGCCGCGGACCCTGGGATGATCGGAATCGTAGCCGCGATGCGTGGCCAAATCAAATGCCACGGATAAACCCTTTTGCCCCCCGGCCAGACATCTTTGGTAAAATGCATTGGACTCTCTGGCCGTTGAAAAACCGGCATACTGGCGTATGGTCCAGGGCCTTCCAGCATACATGGTGGCCATGGGTCCCCGAACATAAGGGGGAATACCCGGGAGGGTGTTCACATGTTCCAGCCCTTCAATGTCTTCGGCAGTATAAAGCGGCTTTATCCTGATTTCCTCCGGGGTTTCCCATACCAATTTTTCCGGAGATTTGCCCTTCATTTGTTTTGTGGCAAGCTCCACCCACTTTTTCTTGTCCGGATGTTCTTTCATGGCACACTCCTTGAGCTTCTTGTTGAATCAATGAATTTCGAATTTTTTGCTATATTTTTTTGAACGAGCGCTCAGTCGAAATTGTTCCATATAAGAAACTCAGGCGGATGTCAATTGAAAAACAGAAGGATATGTCAAAGTTTGGGACTCACCAATTTCAATTGGAGCATGAGCGCTTCGCACACTTTTTTGGCCGGCATCGGTTTATCTTTCACACAACTCTACCAGGACTCCGTTGGTGGATTTTGGATGCAGAAAGGCAATTTTTCCTCCTCCTGCGCCGATTCTCGGTTTTTCATCGATGAGCCGGATTCCTTTTTCCTTGAGTTCTGCCAGAGCTTCCTCAATGTTTTCTACCCTGAAAGCCACGTGCTGGATGCCTTCCCCCTTTTTTTCCAGAAATTTGGCTATGGGGCCATCCGGTGCCGTGGATTCCAGCAGTTCAACTTCACTTTCTCCCACTGGAAAAAATGCGGTGGTGACTTTTTGTTCCTGGACAGTCTCGGAGCCTTCAAAGGGCAGACCAAGAACATCGGTCCAAAAGTTTTTTCCGTCATCGATACTTTTGACCGCAATCCCCAGGTGATCAATTTTTAAAATTTTCATGGGTGTCTCCTTTCTGATGTTAAAATTTATCCAT
>SKZT01000260.1 GCA_007127235.1 Desulfobacteraceae bacterium | reverse complement strand
TTGAGAATTTTTCCGGCTGCCACCTCAGATTCCGCAATAATAATTTCCCCGGACTTTCGGGCATTTTCTCTCATTTGGTCGAAAACTTTCTGGCTTTTCAACAAGGCACGCTTAAAAGGTTCTTCACGCTCAATACGCATCTGGATTTCTTGCCGGAGCCGATGGTTCTCAGCTTTCAGATTTTCATTTTCGCTCTCCAACGTTGCAAACAAGTCAGCAAGTGTTTCGAGAAACGCATCAACCTCGTGGATATCAAACCCCCTGAAACGAATGCGAAATTGCTGTTGCTGAATATCCATAGGGGTGATCTTCATAACCTTTCCTTTTTTTTCAAGTATATGGCAAGCAATAAACATGCCATGGTTCTGGCAAAGTTTTCAATTTGAGGGCCAAAGATCTTTTTCCACCCAAGCCGTTACAAACGGCGAAAATCAACCTAAAGCATCGGTTGCGCCATCCGCAGAAGGCTGTTGACCAAAAATGCTCTCAAAAACATGATACCCAACAATACGATAATCGGTGACAGATCGATTCCCCCAAAAACTACCGGAAGCCTGGTGCGAATATAGTACAGAACCGGTTCGGTCACGTTGTTGATAAATCTGACAATGGGATTGTAAGGATCGGGACTGACCCAGGACAAAACCGCCCTGGCAATGATAAAAATCATATAAATAAACAAAACCAGATCAAGCACTTTGGCTACAGCTATTAAAAAATATCCCATAATGAACATATTCTCCTTATCCTCTCTGTTTATAATTGTCTTTCACAAAAAAAAAAGCTATTGTGTTTCTTAAATATTTGAAACACTTTGGAAAATTAATGACATTTTTTTGAATAAGTCAAGGCATTTTTGCCACGTCACCTAATAATCAAATTCTGATTTTAAAACGTCATTATCGAATTGGAGGAATCAATGCCGGAAGACTATCCGAACATAGGAGTTATTGGGGGGGGAAATATGGGAGAAGCTTTTGCAGGTGCCATGATCCGGGCGGGAATTTTTCGGCCTTTTTCCATCACCCTCAGTGATATCTTGCCGGAGCGCCTGGAGTACCTGAAAGCCACTTATGGAGTTAATGTTAATAATGACAATTTCAAAGTCTTCGATTCGTGCAAAACAGTTATACTGGCAGTCAAACCCCAGCACATGGAAAAAACACTGTCCTCTATCGCTCAGCATCCGGAATATTCAATAAGGGAAAGGAAACTGGTTATTTCAATTGCCGCAGGTATTACCATTGAAAAGATAGAACGCTTGCTCTACACTCCCCTTGAAGAACCTTTTCGTAAAAAGCTGCCCATCATTCGCGTAATGCCCAATACGCCTGCTCTTGTGCTGGAGGCAATGTCAGGCATGAGTGCAAACCGGAATGCTTTCAGGGAAGAAAGGGACATGACCAGAAAAATTCTTCAAACCATGGGTAAAGTAATTGAGTTTGAAGAAAAACACCTGAATGCGGTTACGGCTCTTTCGGGGTCCGGTCCTGCCTATGTATTTTATTTGATAGAATCCATGATTGAAGCGGGTATTAGCATGGGTCTGGATCCGGAAGATTCCAAACAATTGACACTTAACACCGTTAAAGGGGCGGCTGCATTGATGGAGACAAAAAACGAGACTGCCGAAAAACTCCGAAAACAGGTGACTTCACCTGGAGGCACTACTGAAGCGGCTTTCAAGGTTCTTGAAAAAGACAGGGTAAAACAAAGCATTATCAGTGCAATTCTTGCAGGTGCCAACCGTGCCAGGGAACTTAGCGAATTCTAGGTTATAAATTATGTTTGTTGAAAGTGTATCATATCCGGCTTCTTTTCTGGCAGGTATTTTTTCTTTTCTTTCACCGTGCATACTTCCTTTGATTCCCGCCTACTTTACATTTATTTCCGGCTATTCTCTGGAAGATCTTACCAGGAATGCAGATCACCAGATTCGAAAAAAGGTGATTATATCCACACTGGCTTATATAGCGGGCTTTTCAGTGGTGTTTATTCTTCTTGGGGCGTCGGCTTCTTTTCTGGGAGGCCTTGTCTATGACTACATAAACATCATCAGAACCGCGGGCGGTATTTTGATTATAATTTTAGGAATTCATTTGACCGGCATATTTCATTTTAGTAGGTTGGATGTTGAGAAAAGGATCGATCTGCGGAAAAAACCCCTTCATTTTTTCGGAACGTTTCTGGTTGGCATGGCTTTTGCTGCCGGGTGGAGTCCTTGCATCGGACCCCAGCTCGGAGCTATCCTGATTATTGCCGGAAGCCAGGATACCGTGGGGAAAGGAATGCTTTTGCTGAGCCTTTACTCTGCGGGGCTGGCTATACCGTTTTTGATGATATCCATATTTATTCACCTTGTATTGGATATCCTCAAAAAAACCAAAAGGATTATAAAATATGCCAATATAGCAGCAGGAATACTTCTGATTGTCATGGGTCTGGTTTTGATCACAGACAGATTGTATCTTTTGACAAGAATAGGATATTGATTACAAGAATAGGATATTATAGTTTTGAAAATCAGAAAAATATTTTTTGTATCGGCAAGCGCCCTGGCTGTCTTTTTCATCATTTTTTCAGCTTTCAGCCATGCATCAACCGCCGGCATTTCCTGGCTCAGCTATGAAAAAGGAATTTCTCTGGCGGAAAAGGAACAAAAAAAGCTTCTTATCCATTTTTATACGGATTGGTGTGCATCTTGCAAGGAAATGGATGAAAAGACTTTCAAAGACCCCGCCGTGGTTGCTTATATCAACAAAAATTTCATTCCTGTTCGGGTCAACCCGGAAAAACAGCGAAAAATCGCTCAAACTTTCAAGGTCAGAGGACTTCCCGACACATGGTTTATGTCCGAAACCAAAGATGCTATAGGGCACCAGGCCGGATTTATTTCTGCAGAAGACATGATGCATTTGTTGAAATGGATCAATAGCGGAAGCTATAAGAGTATGTCTTTAAAAAATTATATGAAGAACCCATAAAAGAAATAAATACCGTTGCACAACAGCCTTTCGGTATAAAGGGGGATGTTGGAGTTCCATAATGATTTTTCATAAAAGATATTTATCCATTTTGTCAATTGGATTTTCCGGCAATGCCCATATCAGATTTTTTATTATATGTATTTGCATGGTTTTTCCGTTAAGTTTTCTTTTTACAGGGTGCAGCACCCCTCCTAAAAAATTGATGATTGAAGATATCCAAAGGGGTTTTTACCCTGAATCCATCATTGACACAAAATACCAGGATCCCATTTCCTTTGAAATGCTCATCGACCGTTTAAGCGATAT
>SKZT01000281.1 GCA_007127235.1 Desulfobacteraceae bacterium | reverse complement strand
TAGATCGAGGGCGTCATCCAGTTGCGAAAGTACTCTCCCGACGGGCCGATCGTGGCCACCGGTTCACCGAAATGATCATGCTCACAGAACCGTATGACATAACTATCATAAAAGAATGCAATGATAGATACCTTTTTCCGCATGTGGATTTAAGCCTGTTTTCCTGCATTATTGGGGAGACCTTCGTTGTCGGTGAAGCGGGGGCAGCATCGTACCACTGTAATGGCTTGGTGAGTGCGACTCTGCCAGGGTCTGAGAGCAGGGCAAGTGCATAAGGGGGTTCTCTGGAAACCTGGGAAATCCCATAATCTCCATCTCAATATAACCGGAAGGGGCGAACCCGGTAAATAAGCCCCAGGCCTGTGGACAGGTGTTGCCTGGTGCTCACAGGAACGAAAAACCAGGGACAAAAGAGATGGTACTGCCAAGTGAAGGAAACGAAGCTTGCAGAAAGGGATAGGGACGTAGCAAGAAATAATGCCCCTAACTTAAAAATAACAGTTGATACCGATACATCAGATTAAACTTTTAAAATTTTTAAAATTTTTAAATTTCCCCTAAAATAGTAAAGAAGTTAAACAAACAATGAGTTCAAATTTAAATGGCCATTTCGGAACAAAAATGGAAAGCTTACAGGGAGACTGCGAAACGCCGTGAGGAGGAAGAGCGCAGGCGCTTGAAATTCAGGTTTCATAAAGCCTGGAAACTTGCAAGATCGGCCGGCAAATTACTGGTTAAAAATTTTGGCGCCCGTAAAGTGTTTGTTTTTGGCTCTCTTCTTAGCGAGGAATTGTTCCACCTGAAATCTGACATCGATCTGGCAGTATTAGGACTTAATGAGAAACATTATTATCGTGCCCAGGGGCAATTATTAGCATTGGATCCCGAATTTGAAATCGATCTGGTTTTTATTGAGGACGCTCCGGAAAGCCTCAAAGAAAAAATCGACTCGGAAGGAATCGAAATATGAAATCTGATTTTTACGCACTTGCAGGGAGAATAAAGCAATCCTTGACGGATATTCAAAAGGTTGTAGACAGGGTCGAAACTTTGATGGAAAAGGCAAAAAAAACCGGTGATGATGGTTATCTGGATGGTGTTGCTTTAAATCTTCATGGGTTTTATTCCGGCATTGAGCATATATTTGAGGATATAGCGCGAACTGTTGACAAAGCTTTACTTTCAGGACCGGTCTGGCATCAGGATTTAATTCTTCAAATGTCCGCGGACTCAGCAGAGGTTCGTCCCCCGGTAATTGGTGGAGAATCAAGATATTGTCTTGATGAGTATCGGGGATTCAGGCATATTGTTCGTAACGTTTATACATTACATTTCAAGGCATCCCGCCTGGAAGAACTTACCAATGAAGTTCGAGAATGTTATCAGGTTGTTGAAAAGGATTTAAACTCGTTTAATGATTTTTTATTGAAAACTGCCAGGTGATCTGACAGGGCTCTTTTTTTTGCACATCAGCTGTACATAAGATTCTGTGCGAATGAATTCACACCTATAATTGTTTAAAAAATCTGATAAATGTCCTGCTAAAACCAAAATATTATTGCACTTAAATCCAAAAATCTGTTCCTTAAGGTATCTATCCACTGAGGATATCTCGCCCGCAAAAATGACCCTGACCTTGTGTCGCATAACAATCCTGCAAGGGCAGGCCATACTGGAACTTCTCTCAAGGAAGATCAGGATGGCATTTATCTTCAAACCATCTATGGCTTTGCTCCCCGATGGCGGGCCGGTTTGCGGGGAGAAATCACCGGTCTGACCAACAAGCAGACAAAACCCAGCGGTGCCAAGCAATCCTTTAACAGATTGGCCTGGGCTGAATCACCAACGTGGATAAATATTGTGGTTGCATCTCACGCAGAGCATGGGTACGAGAAATCGAGTAGGGGGTAGCCTCACGGCATTCCCCCTCTCACACCACCGGGCATACGTTCTACGTACCAGGCGGTTTCGTTTAATTTGTTAACTGCTTGTACCTAATAGTTATACGGACCAATCCAATCCCGTCAAACCATTTATTCGACATAGCTTCATTTGCCTGTGGCGTACCCGATAGTCGCCACCATCCTTTCCCGGATAGCGACAGTAACCACGCACGCCATTGCACAACTCCCTGCTGTTGCAGAAAGTCCGCTATACTTTTAACACGCTTACGCTGTTTAAGCCGGTAACACCTTATTTTCCGGCGTATCCAGCCGTCCAGTGCAACCAGATGTGAATAACACTGTGCATAACGATAGTATGTTAACCAACCGCATAGGTATTCATTGAGTTCTCTGACTATTTGTGACAGCTTTACCCCCCCTATTCCGGCGAGTTATCTGTCGAATCTTGTCTTTTGCTCTTTGAAGGCTTTTCGGCGCTAAGCCTAATCTTCCTCCCCTTAGCAGCCGGTATCCTAGAAACTTTCGTTTCCATACATAATCCACCGCGCTCTTACCTCGGTTGGTCCGAAGATGCAGTTTCTTTTCGAGATATGCTGTCACGGATGCCATCACCCGCTCCCCAGCCTTTTTTGTGCGTACGTAAATGTTACAGTCGTCCGCGTATCTGCAGAAACGGTAGCCCCGTCTTTCCAGTTCTTTGTCAAAGTCGTCAAGCAGAATATTTGCAAGCAATGGGGATAGCGGGCCCGCCCTGCGGGCTTCCCTCTATTCGCCGAATGCATACTCCGCTTTGCATCATTACGGCCTGTAGAAACCGCCGGATAATACGCAGCAACCGCTTGTCTCCTATCCATCTTGCCAACCGGGACATCAGAATGTCATGGTTAACCCGGTCAAAGAACTTTTCCAGGTCTACATCCACTACTATTTCATATCCTTCGCTAACATACTCGCTTGCCTTGTGAAGAGCCTGGTGTGCATTCTTTTTGGGTCGAAATCCAAAACAATAGTGAAAGTTGCTCCGGTTTTCTTTGCTGCTGCTCCGCACTCATCGAAATGTCTCAGTCTGCTCCTTGAATTAAACGATTCGGCCCTTTGGTGACTATCACCTCGTATGGCCTCTGCTGACTTCTCCGAAGCCTTCCCGGAACCTCACAGTTCCGGTAGTCTGATCGTCAGACAGCCCAGGAGATCTCCCAGGGTAAGGTACGACTCTTTCCTCTGGTATCCGCCGGATTTACCTGCGTCACGTCCGAGTGGTTATTGGGTATCTCTGTCCACCGCCAGATTACCCCGTGATCACCGGCCTTGTATCCGGTTCCTGTTCGTCAGATCCAGATTTTGCCTCCGGCTTCCTTCAGACCCCACCTCACGGTGACGCCCTTGCCTTCAGCTAACGGTT
>SKZT01000224.1 GCA_007127235.1 Desulfobacteraceae bacterium | reverse complement strand
GCAATTTCAAACGCTTTATATCCACAGCTACAGGGTGTGAGCCGTTGTCTGATTCCAAACCGTAAAGACTGCCTTTTTGAAAAAGCAGAGTGTGTTGGAAATCTTCAAACAAATCACACATGGTGATCAAAGCACAGCAGCCGCCTTTTGGATAATAGATAGTACAGCCTTCCTTTAAGCATGGTTTTTTCAGGATGGGACAAAATTGCTCCTCTTTTTCCATTACTACTGGCCCTCCTTTCTTTTTTTATATAGCCCGCCGAAAAAAATGACGGGCTATTTTTTAAATCTTTAGTTGTCCTCTTCGTGTTCCATCCATTCTTTTATGGCCTGGGTCAACCTGTAAACATTATATGCCCCTATCCTGATGCTGCATCCATTTAAGTATTTGTCGTAGACACCGCATGTTTTGATGCAGTTTTGATTAATAAACGGGCAGAATTCTTCCGCTTCTTTTTTACGGCTTTTACGCATTGTACTTTGCCCCCCTTTCTTTAAGCTCTGATCTTGCCTTTTGTGCAGCCACCGGTAAGGTAAATCCGTCTTCAAGATACTTTTTTATCAACTGACCGAGTTCAATATCTTTAAGATGAAACCTTCGGTAATGACGATCTCCGCAAATGATTCTGTCAAGTTTTGGAATATAATTTTGTTCCTCCCAGTTTCTTAACTGCCTTTGTGTAGCACCGATTATCTCGGCTGCATCCCCTATCGAATACGTTTTTTCTTTTGCGTAACTCATAACAAAATTCCTCCATATATTTGTATTTTTAGGACCAGATATGATCCTTCATAAATCGTGAGGTTTGATCGTTTTCAGATTTGCCGGCACCGATCTGAAAAAGTCATCCCTTTACATATAAGAGGTTAGTTTATTCTGAAGATGGACAAATTTATTTTTTTAAAAGAATTGGAAAGGAGAAAAGTTGGATCATTGCCATGAGTCATGTCATCAGCAAGGGGATCAAAGGCCATTTGATGTCGGAAGCAATGTCATCCTCATAATAGGATAATATAGTATATGTCTTTAGGATATATGGGGAGTCTTCCGGAAGGGCTCATATAGCTAACATATAGTAATATATATATAAAATATAAAAGCATCAGACACAGCAAACGTCCGTTTCCATATAATATAGCCATATATCCCCTCCCAAGCCTTCACGTCACGATATCCAAATGCTATTTGACAGTATAGATTATATAGAAAAATATATTGATATTTAGCTAAAAATTAGTAACTATGATATGGCTAAAAAAACGTGCAGGAAGGGGTCTCAGTGGGCCGTAGAGCGACGATCTTTTGAGAGGTATGCAAAGGTATTGCTTTACTGCTTTTTGTCTAAAATAAATTTAAAAATTGAAAAGGTTGGTAGTCTGAAACAGAATGTTGTTTTAGGTTTTTTCGGTGTCATCGTCTATTGCGTAAATCATTTCTCGATACTTTTTTTAAAGCATTTCGGCTTACTATTTCCTGTTGGCCATTATCAACAAACCGAATCAAGACGCTGTTTTTCTTTCCATAGGCCTCGATTAGGCATTTGCGCCCATAAAGTCCGGCTCTTTTTTCATTATTTTTCCACGCATACCGATATAATTTTTTCATCAGACTGGTTCCGTCTTAACTTTTACATCCACAAACTGTGATAGTGTATCGTGCAGCTTCCAGAATTCCTCAGCCGAAGGCTCCGGCAGGCATTTGAGTGCCTTGTATCTTCTTTTTGAGTTGACACCCAGCCAAACGTATTCAGGACTGATTTCACCCACCATTTGAACCATTGCCTCGTGGTCGAATTTAAAAAGCGGTTCCAGGGTAAGAACCTTTCTTGGAAAATCTAACGACCTGAATTGTTTATATCGAATAGACGGCGGTGGTGCTTTACTGATCGCCCGGTATCCGGCGTCTCTGTTTGTTTCAATAGTGGTCAGCAGGATCACATTATCGGAAAAAGCATTTAGAAACGGTTCAAAACATGCTGGTGCTTTCGACTGAAAATAAAATGTTTGATCGGGCTTTCCAAGTTGTTCAACGGTTTTAATTATTTCGAGCATGGTGCTTTCCAGCGCAAACCGGACATCTGAATAACCGCACACAAAAACAATGGATGCACGCGGTATTCGTTTTAGCCGCTCCGGGTGAAAATGCGGCTCATATTCGGCACACAATGGACACCTTTGTTTTTGCCTTTTGGTCTGCAATTGAAAACTGTATCTGCAATATATACAGTCGAACAAGCAACCGACAAATGGATTCCAGGTTCTGGCCTGGTCATACATATTGCTTTTCATTTTTTAACCTCATTTTTTTCTCAACCTTTATTTTCACCTTAACTGATTATTTCATTCAAAAAAAGTGGAGGTGTATTCTGACTTTTTGGGTTCAAGATGCACTACATCAATGGATGCTTTCCCATACTATGGGCCCAAATAAGGAAATTAAGCTGGTTTCAGAATAACTATCCCTGAAAATCTCATATTATATGCTCCGCTGATTTTGAAAATTCTTCCGCGCGGGGAAAAAATTTCCTGTCAATAAGCCCAAATGATTTTTTTAATCTATGACGGGATCAAAGCCCATGATCTTTTTGTATTGCTCCATCATCACCTGGCGCAAACGCGCCTCGTGTCTTTTAGGAACGATAACACTGTCATGAACACTCAAACCAGGAATGTTTTCATTCATAAGGGTCATCAGGATATTTTCCATTATATCCGAATCTTTCCGCATCAACTCAACTCCTTTGTCGTCACAAATGCAGTCACAGATCGAATTGTGTTCTTTTTTAATCGTATCCACAATATGATTGATAGGATTTTTCTGGCCGGGCCAGGGAAGATTTTTTTCATACATTTTTTTTAACAAGGATTTCTTGGCAATTTCTTCACTCTCCGCATTAATGACTATTAAAAAAGCCTGTTTGAAGGTCTTTCGCAAACGATGATCTCCACATACTTCATAGGGGTCATCCTGATAATCAATGTCGTGTTGATGATACAACATCCGGATGTGCAAAGCTGAAAAGTCCAGTTCAACCACAGGTTCCCCGTTAATTTTGATATACTTTCGCAAATCCCCAGGAATACTTTGATAAACCGGGCCATAAAATCGACCATTGTATTTGAATTTTTTATTGCCCCGGCCAAAAACTCTGTGAGCGTGGGTGTAGGAAAGCTCCAATTCCAAGTATTGAATTCCGATATCTTTCAGCTTGAACTTGAGGCCTAAGAATTTTTTGTTGTTGTCACATTTTTTGCTCTGAAAATTTTTCTGCTGCTCCTCAGTGTATTTTTTCTTGTCGGATTTTTT
>SKZT01000105.1 GCA_007127235.1 Desulfobacteraceae bacterium | reverse complement strand
ATAGAATAATCAGTCAGGCAGTACCAGATAGCTGGCATCGCTGAAAAGGCCTACCACTGCCCATAGACCTCCCATGAGAAAATCACCGATAATCAGACCGATAAAGAAAAACCGTAATTTTTTAAACAAAGACACTCCCCCGTAGCGAATGCAGAGCATGTTAAACAGCCATCCTGCAAAAAAACTGAACCATAGAATTCTCATGGCGGAACTGTAGGCTGTCAGATATCCGATGGGGTGGATAGGCCACCAGTAAAAACGGTGATAACAGACCACCAGTGCGGACATGACCACGGCTCCGGCAACAGCAAAGATTATCACCTGTTCACCGGCTTTTACGGGCATTTCCGCCAGCGTATTGACATTTTCATAGACAGCCAGGGTGGTTCGGGTAGCCCAGTCAAGTCCCAGTTCGCGAACACCAAATTTATAGCACAAAGCCAGCATGGCGATAAAAGAAACCACAATCCCGGCAATCAGCGTAAGCATAATGGCTCCGATAATAAGCCGGCGATTGACTATTTTCCGGGTCACTTCCCTGGCATGCACCAAAGAGGGCATGAGTGATTCGCGAAGGTCCACAAAAAGCACTTTTTGTGCAACCGCTGCCACAAGCAAACCCACACTGGTGAAAAATTTGGGTCCGAAAAATAAAAGAAGTCCGTCAATGGGAGCGGCAGTCAAAGTAAAATAGGCAAGCCCTCCCTGACAGATTACCCTTGCAGCCACCAGGGTAATCATCAAAAAAGCGCCTACCAGAAGAATTGCCGGCAAAACCGGTATTCCAAAAAAGGCGAACCAGGCAATAATTCCGGAAACACCGAAAAAAAATCCCCAGAAAGAAAACGGGATAGAAAACCATTCGTTTGTCGATGAACTGGCTTTCCATGGCATGAAGGATTGCTTGAGCACATCAAGAAGGTGAACGCGCGCCAGCCAAAGGATAAAAAGAAAAAATACCCCGTAAGCCCCGATCATCTGGAGTTCCTCAGGCCTTGACAGTGTCGGGCCAAATGTGATGCCCAGTGCGGCGGCAGGAACGCTGTAACCCAGAACACCCAATATGCCCACCAGAAATCCCCCCAGAAAGAAAAAAAACCAGAAAGAAAAGGATATTTGTTTTGAAGCCAGAAAAGCAAAGCCGATAAAAGCCGGGTAAATATAAATGTTCAATCTGAAAAAGGCCGCAAACAAACCGTGTTGGGGAAAATACGATCCGGCCATGATGAGTGTTGGAATTTGGGGAATGGTGGGGTAATAAAAATTAAGACCGTTTATGGTATGAATAAAAATGGGAATGGTCAGCCCGGCAATCACGAATCTGTTTGAGAAAAAGCGTCCGAGCCCGTCGCCATCCAGATGTTCTTCCATCAACTGGGGCACCCGAAGCAATGGAAAATTCATCCGCTCATTGTTAAGCCACTGGCGGCTTAACAGGTTGACCAGGCAGATCATGGTAAAATAGCTCAGAAGAATAAAACACCCCCACACCAGCAGTGGGGTAATCCAGGCATCCCAGGGAATGTTTCCCAGCACCTCGAGCCATGACATCTGCCGCCCCCCCAAAAGCCCGTTGTAAAGATTTTCCACGGCTTCACTGTTTTGGGGATACAACTTATCCGGCATCAAGGGATGAAGGGTTTCATCCCAGCGGTTTTCCACGGTGGAAAAGTGATACGGCGCGGTAAGATTGATAAAAAAAGTACGAACCAGGCCGGTATAGGCAATACCCGATACAAGTACCATGAGAATCCAGGCAGTCAAAAGCTCTTTGCCGGTCATCCAGTTGTATTTGCTGAATGCCTTTCGAAGAACCGCCACGATAACCATGAGCCACACCAGAACAAAGAAAGGAGCCAGTGGAAAATGACCGCCACCAAGGGGAGTACCCTGACGGTAGGCATTATTGAAAGGAGTTACGGCACAAATAACCAGCGCAATCGCTATTCCAATAACCACAGCCCGGAGTCTGATACCGGTTATTTTTTTTGGGGAATCATCCATGCTGCACACGACATTCACATTTAAAAAGGTGCTTTTCTTTCCGGGATTCAGCGATCAGACCACTTTGTCTCTGAGCATCATGGAGAATTTTCTCAAAGTCCTTCTTTTCAGCATCATCCAGACTCCGCCACAGCAGAACCTGTTTTCTAAGGTTATGAAGAAATCCTTTGTTGATTCTTCTCCATGCATTGGATTCTCCTGATTCTCTGGTCAAAATCACTTTGATTTCCAGATATCCCATTTCTTCAGCCGACGGGCAAAACCGGGTTTGCACATTCTGCTTGATGCCGAAATCAAAGGGGGCAAGCCATACCTTTGTTTCAATATCCATGCACGTATCCATACAGCACTGATTTTTGTTTTTGCAGTCGGGTTTGTCCTGCATCAACTTTTCAGGAATGGGACAAAGAAACCCAAAACCGATATCACCTGTGGAAAACATGCCGTGGGAAACATCTTTGTGTGCACTGAAATAATCGTAAATAAACCCTGCGATACTTCGATGCTCATGGTATTGCAGCAAAAACGGAAAGTTGACTTCAAGCGTGTTTCCGGAAGCTTCGGGAAGTTTCCATGATCGGTTTACATCGGGAATTGCAATATTGGCGGCTACTCTGGATGGATAAATCACCGAAATCAGCACCACCAGAATTATCAGAAACATGGCGGCCACTCCGGCCATGGAGGAATAATTGACAGTGATGCCTGACCACAACCATGTTTCGGCAAAAAGACCTGCCGATGTCTGTGCAAGAAGGTAACCCATCACCACACTCAGCGCTGCAAAGGCCAGCGCTTCAGCCACAAATAAAAAAGATACATGGGAAGGAGCCAGGCCCACTGAAGTATAAATACCGATCTCGCGTTTTCTTTCATAAACACTTCCAATCATGGTATTTAAAACGATAAAGACAGAAATAATCATTGGAATTAAAATGTTTGGCACCCCGCTGTAACTTAATGTATCACTGGCGCTATATATATAGGTGCCATCCGGTTCGCCGGAAAACAGGGTTAACCCGAACCGATCCACCAGGTGCATGGCGGTTTTGCGGATATCTTCCTTTGCATCATACCGTATGGCCACAGCTTTTAAGTGTCCCCCTAAAGCCAGGAGTGTCTCATAGGGGATAATTATGGTCAGATCCGCGGAAATATGAGTGTAAAGGCTTTGAAATGCACGAATATCCTCTCCGGATTCCATGGCGTCCAACTCGACTTCGGTCAACTCTATGGCAGCAGCTTCCCTGGGAAAAATAACCGGGGTTAAAGGTTCGCCATCCAGGTCTGTTCGCTCATAAAGTTTCTCT
>SKZT01000011.1 GCA_007127235.1 Desulfobacteraceae bacterium | reverse complement strand
TTTAGCCACCGGTTGAGGTTATGATTTTTAAGTCCCGGAGGGACGATGTAACGTTCCTTGTTTTCGTTTGGCAGGCGCCCATTTACCTGACGACCGACCATCCTGTTATCGACGTAACTTAGCATCGTCCCTCCGGGACTTATTTTTGATGGCGTGATCCTCCGGTGGTTAAAAACCACCGGCTAGATAACCTAACCCCTATCGGGGTTGTTTCTCGGGATTTGGAGCGTTGGCGGCGCTGAACAAGCGGTGATTCAATCCCCCTAAATCCCCCTTTGCCAAAGGGGGACTTGCTACAACATGCCTTAGGGACGACATATATTTATTCAGAAATAATTTTGTACCCCCAAATCCGTTATAAGCAGAAAATCTTTAGTGAATAAAGTTGAAGAAATCTAAAAAGAAAAAGCCGTCCAAATCAAAACAAAAATTTCCAGGCATATTATTTCGACTGCTTGTCCCGATTGCATTGATTTTTTGCATGTTGATGGGTGTATATGTGTTTTCGTTGAGCATGCTTGCCAGAGAAAAATTCGGGGAAAAAAAATGGGATTTGCCCGCCCGCATTTTTGCCCGCCCGTTGGAATTGTATCCTGGTATGAAAATTGACCGCAAAGATTTTGAAGAAGAACTGCTCTTAATGAAATACAGATATGTGGACCGTATTGATGGGGCAGGGAGTTATTCCCGCCTGAACAATACCTTTACTCTGTTCACCCGTGACTTCAAACTGGGAGAGGAGCATATCCCATCACGAAAAATCCGGGTAACTGTAAACAATAAAGCCATTACTGCATTGGAAGATCTTGAAACCGGCGGTCCTCTTGCACTTGTGCGGCTTGATCCGGCACATATCGGCAGTTTCTATCCCACTCACAATCAGGACAGGCTTTGGGTAAAGCTGGAAGACGTATCTCCCTTGCTGCTTCAGACCATTCTGGCAGTGGAAGATCGTGATTTTTACAATCATTATGGGGTTAAACCGCTGTCCATTGTCCGTGCCATGATTGTCAATATCAAGGAGAGGCGGGCTGTTCAAGGGGGAAGTACATTAACTCAGCAGTTGATAAAAAATCTGTTTTTAACCCGAGAGCAGAGCCTGAAAAGAAAATTTGATGAAGCAGTTATGGCCATAAGCCTCGAGCTAAGCTATGAAAAAGAACAGATCCTTGAAGCTTATATTAATGAGGTCTATATGGGCCAGGATGGTAACCGGGCAATTCATGGTTTTGGAATGGCGGCCCATTTTTATTTCGGACGGAACATAGAAGACCTGTGCCCCGGAGAAACCGCTTTGCTGGTGGGCTTGCTTAAAGGGCCTTCCTATTATGAACCCAGGCGATTTTCCCAGCGGGCACTTCACAGACGTAACATGGTATTACAAATAATGGCCGATCAAAAGCTGATCCATGGTGATGTCGCTGAAAACATCATGAAATCGCCCTTGGCTGTAACTGCCCGTCCACCTGAAGGGAGCACCCGGTTTCCAGCCTTTTTAGACCTTGTCAAACGCCGGCTGTTAGAAGAATATCCTGAAGAAGAGCTTCATTCCGAAGGGTTGAAAATACTCACTTCTTTTGATCCACAAGTTCAGTTCGCACTGGAAAAAGCGGTGGTTTCTCAACTACACGCTATTGAGAAGCTTCATGGAATGCCTGCCGGTGAACTGGAGGCGGCGGCGGTGGTTACATCGACAGCTTCCAGTGAAGTGCTGGCTTTTATCGGAGGCAGAAAACCGGGTAACGAGGGGTTCAATCGCGGCCTCGATGCACGCCGCTCAATAGGGTCGCTTGTTAAACCTGCTGTTTACCTTACCGCCTTGCAATCTCCGGAAAAATATACACTTATCACTCCCCTGGAAGATTCCGAGATTCGGATTAAAATAAAAAAAGACCACTACTGGTCCCCCCGGAATTATGACCGGCAATATCATGGCCACATACCGCTGTACAAGGCATTGGCCCATTCATATAATGCAGCCACTGTCCGCCTGGGTATGAATCTTCATCTTGAAAACGTCTTTGAAACCATTGGGAAGCTGGGTGTGAATCGCCGATTCGAGCCTTTTCCTTCTGCACTTTTGGGAACCATGTCCATGTCTGTCATGGAGGTGGCTCAAATGAACCAGACACTGGCCGCCGGCGGTTTTTATTCTCCTGTGCGGGCCATACAAGCGGTTTACAAAGCGGATGAAACCCCGCTTCAGCGATATTCTTTGACGGTGAAGCAAAATATTGACCCGGGGGCTGTTTATTTGTTAAATAAAGCCCTTCAAGTGGCAGTGCTTGAAGGAACTGCTGCATCATTGAAAGCTGTTTTACCGGAATCACTGGGTATTGCGGGCAAAACCGGAACCACGGATGCCCTCAGAGATAGTTGGTTTGCCGGTTTTACCGGAAAGCACCTGGCAGTGGTCTGGGTGGGACGCGATGACTATAAGCCATGTGCTTTAACCGGTGCCACGGGTGCGCTTCAGGTGTGGGGACGTTTCATCGGCAGTATTTCCACGATTCCCCTTGTATTGATTCAGCCCGAAAATGTTCAGTGGGTCGTGGTGGATCCCGCTACCGGTTTCCGAACGGATGAGTGGTGCCCGGGTGCATTGTCAATCCCCTTTATAAAAGGTTCGGAACCCCTGCAAAAGATTCCGTGCGCAATAGAACCAAACCGAAGCATGGAATCTTTTTCGCGGGATAAACCATCGTTTTTAGACCATATAAAAGGCCTGTTTGAATGAATACTTTTCGTTTTTCAATCCTGGTAATATTTGTGGCCGGCAGCTTTTTCACAGGATGTGCAGCTCCCGTATACAAGGCTCCCCATGAAAGCCCTGATGCAGGCTACGATTATCATCCGGAAAAATCCGGACCTTTACCCCATGACCACATTGAAAAAACACCGGTACCCCCCATCACCCAACCGGGTCATTCTCCTGATCAGCAAAGGCGATTGCCACCTCGTATCGGATCAGATGATTTTCAGACCGATTCACAATCACACGATAAGTATCTGCTGGCAGCGGTGACATCCCTGGAAATTCAATCTGAAAACCTTCTGGCTCAAGGCCGCACGGAACAGGCATTTGCCACCGCCGAACGCGCTATTCGCTTTGATCCCGCCAATGCAAAACTTTGGAATCTTTTGGCAAGAATACAGCTGAGACGTGGAAATTTTAACCAGGCTGAACAACTGTCAAAAAAGTCAAACCTGCTTGCCAAAAACGATAAACAGCTACAGGCCGAAAACTGGCGAATCATAGCCCAGGCACTTGCCGGCTCGGGTTACGTCAGCGAAGCGGAAAAAGCATTTGGAAAAGCCAGGGAATTGGAGAACCATTAGCGAACGATACAGGAGTGTACCCA
>SKZT01000273.1 GCA_007127235.1 Desulfobacteraceae bacterium | reverse complement strand
GATTCGCCCACCGAGGAAGAAAGACCGCCGCCGCCGTTATCGGTGATAAACTGAATCAGTCCCTCATCACGGGCTTCCAGGATAAAATCGTGCATTTTTTTCTGGGTATAGGGATCGCCGATTTGCACATGCCCGGCAGGTGTATGCTCGGAAAAGGTTTCCGAAGCGGCCGTCACCCCATGAATGCCGTCTTTTCCGACACGGCCCCCGCACATAATGACCAGCTCACCCGGCGAAGTGGTTTTCTGTTCCGCCGGTTTCCCTTTAACAGTTGACGGCATCAGACCCACGGCAGTGACAAACACCAGACATTTACCCATGTATCCCGGATGAAAGGTTACCTGACCGAAAGAAGTGGGGATGCCGCTTTTGTTGCCGCCGTCCCTGACTCCTTCAATGACCCCGTCCAAAAGACGACGCGGGTGAAGTTTGGGTTTGAGAGGCCCGTTGTAGTCCCTTTCCCCCACGCAGAATCCATAGCTTCCCATCACCAGCTTCGATCCTTTACCGGTTCCCAAAGGATCTCTGTATACACCGACAATTCCGGTGATGGCACCGCCATAGGCTTCCATATTGGACGGCGAATTATGGGTTTCTCCCGTAATGACATAATAATGATTTTTGTCGAACCTTCCCACTCCGGCATTGTCCCAAAGAACGGAAATAACCCAGGACTTTTTTTTCATCAGCTCAAGTGTCGGTGCTTCGATGCAGGTTTTAAACAGATTGTCCACCACGCGGTTTTCACCGGTGGACAGATCTTTATAAGAAAAGAGCCCCTGGAACGTGTTATGATTGCAATGATCGCTTCTGGCCTGGGATATATATTCCAGTTCCAGATCGGTGGGTTCATCCAGACCTATGACTGCTCTTTGCGCCCTGACCCGCTCATCCAGAAAATAAGCCCGGATGGTTGGAATATCCCTTGGGTTTAACGCCAGGCCTCTCTGGTCGCTGATGGCCTGCAGGGTGTCGTCACTGTCGATGGAAATTGTTGTTATTTGCGGCTCATGGTTGAGTATTACGCGGGGGCAGATGTATCCAATACCTTCGGACGGCTCCCAGGTGTTTTTGTCATAGGTTTGCCATTGTTGAATTATGTCGTTTGCCAGAAGTTCACCGGCGATTTTATCGACATCTGTTTGTGTCAAATGCAGGCCGGTCAGACAATACCGTTTTGAAGTATAAATGGCCTCATGAGGGGCAAATTTAATTCCCAGAACATCTTCTGCAGCTTCCTGGGCCGTGCTTCCGGGGTTATCCCGGACACCGGGGCGATATCCGATCCAAATAATATGATCAAATGCCACGGCAAGTGGATCATATGAAGATAGCTGGGTGACCGGGTTGGTGAAAACCTCGTTGCGGAGCTGCTGAAGCTGATGGTTGGAAAGATCGGCATCGATGGTGATGACATGAATGGTTCTGACGCTATCGAGTAAAATCCCGAAATAATCGGCTGCTTTATGGCGAACCCCGTCTCCTTCGGCATCAAAAAGATGAGGTTTTAATGTGATTTCAAGTCGATGAGGCATAAAATTACCGCCTTATTTTTATTGGAGTGCGAAAGCTGTGCTTTCGCAGTGCTGAATGATAAAACCTAAAAGAAAATCCGGCTAATGTCGTTGTAGAAAACCAGAATCATCAACATAAGAAGAATAAAAATGCCCGCCTGCTGGGCAATTTCCCTCACTCTTGTACTTACGGGCTTTCCTCTCACCAGTTCTATGGAAAAAAATACCAGGTGCCCGCCGTCGAGCACAGGAATTGGCAAAAAGTTGAGAATTGCCAGGTTGATGCTTAACAGGGCTGTAAAAAACACCAGGTTTAAAGCACCCTCCCTGGCTTGCTGGCCAGCCAGTTCGGCAATCATGATAGGTCCGCCCAGGGTTTTGGTAGACAACGTACCCTGTATCAGTTTGACAATACTGACAATGGTCAGCTCCGTAATGCGATATGTCTGAACGATACTTTCATAAAAGGCTTCAACCGGATTCAATCTTTTGGAAACCACTTCATTGGAGGAGGTTATGCCGATCACATAACGGGTAACGGTTTCACCAAAGATGTTTTTATCTTCCATGGGCTTGGGAGTGATGGTAATCCGCAGATTTTCATCATTTCTATTGATGGTAAACAAGAGTTGATCTCCCTGGCTTTCGGAAATAATCGCGGCCATTTCCTCCCAGTTTTCCGTCGGTTGGTTATTGATCGCCCTGACTTGATCCCCCGGCTGAAGACCGGCTTCATAGGCCGGTGTATTCGGTTCGACACTTCCCACAAAAGGCTGACGTATAAAGAGGCCGGAAACCTGAAAAACAGCATAAAAAATAAGTACAGCCAGCAAAAGATTGAATAAAGGTCCGGCGGCCACAATCATTATTTTTTTTAACACATGCTTGTGGGTAAAGGACAAGGGAATTTCTTCGGGTTCCAGTTTGGCATCCGGGTCTTCTCCCACCATTCTTACAAAACCTCCCAGTGGGATAGCTGAAACCCGGTAATCGGTGATACCAATTTTCCTGCCAAACATTCTGGGACCAAAACCCAGCGAAAATGTGCGAACTCCAACGCCAAAAAATCTGGCGACCAGAAAATGTCCCAGTTCATGAAAAAATACTAAAACGCCCAGGACGATAATAAATGCGAAAATACTTGTTGTCATAATTATTTATTGCCGATCGACTTGTATTAAATTGTTGTGGTTGTCATTGTTTGGTTACAATTGTTTTTTGATGACCGGCTTGCAGCCGGTTATGCGAAAGTACAACTTTCGCACTCCATTGCGCTTCGCTTGATTAACTGCTTCGAACTATATCTGTTAAATTTAATTACTATCGGAGATGGTTTCAATATAAATTGGTCATTTTTATTGCCGAGCACCTTATTTATCAATCACTTCCTGGGCGAAGTTTCTGGCCCACTGATCGGCTTGAAGAATTTCTTCGAGATTAGGAGAAGCAATTATCCTGTGTTGATGCATCACTTTTTCAATTATCAAGGGTATTTGGTTAAAGTTAATTTTTTTTTCCAAAAAAGCTTCCACCGCTTTTTCATTGGCCGAATTCAAAACAGCGGGCATTGTTTCGCCTGTACGGCATGCATCCATGGCCAGCGCCAGGCAGGGAAATTTTTCTAAATCCGGATCAAAAAAAGTCAATGTGCCAATGCTTGATAAATTCAGGGGTGTCGTACCAATATCCAATCTTTCCGGGTAGGAAAGCGCATAGGCAATCGCACCGATCATATCCGGATTTGACATCTGCGCGATCACCGACCCGTCCCGATAGGCGACCATGGAGTGAACGATGCTTTGAGGATGCACCACTACCTGGATATTTTCCTGAGCCACGTTAAAAAGCCATCGGGCCTCTATAATTTCCAGTCCTTTGTTCATGAGGGTGGCTGAGTCAATGCTGATTTTTTTTCCCATCTGCCACGTAGGGTGGTTCAGAGCGTCTTCAACGGAAATGCGGCCAAATTCGGATTTTTGTCGATTTAAAAAGGGCCCCCCGGAGGCGGTTAAAACAATTTTTTTTAAATCGGCCTTGCCATGACCTTTAAGGCATTGAAAAACAGCACTGTGTTCACTGTCTACAGGAAAAATTTTAGTACCGTATTCGCGGGCTTTTTTCATGACCAGATCCCCGCCCATGACCAAAGTTTCCTTGTTGGCCAGCGCAATGTCTTTTCGTGCTTCAGTGGCCGCCAGGGTCGGCAGAAGTCCTGCAGAACCCACAACTGCCATAACCACGGTGTCCGTATCCTTATGCGATGCGGCTTCAAGATATCCGCTGATACCGTAAAGGATTTTAACGGGACAATTTTGGGAAATAAGCTGTTTTAAACGTTCTGCGTGATTTTCGTCGTACACCACGGCCAGGGGAGGGGTAAATTGTTTTATCTGTTCTGCCAGAAGGGTAACATTTTTTTTGGCGGTCAGGGCAACAATTTGAAAGCGATCAGGAAATTTCTCCACGATTTTTAGCGTATTGCGGCCTATGGAGCCTGTGGAACCAAGCACCGAAAGTCGTTTCATATCTCTATAGGCCGTGCAAAGCGTAAATTTTAAATAAATACATCACCGGAATTGCAAAAAGGAGGGCATCGATTCTGTCTAAAATACCGCCGTGACCCGGAAGTATACCTCCGGAATCTTTAACACCGGCCATGCGTTTCAGTGCTGATTCGAAAAGGTCTCCCATCTGGCCGGCAGCACCGATTGCAATGAAAAAAATGATACAGGTTCCCCATGTGAGATCAGGAAATAAAAAAAACTTAAAGATACTGCCCACCAAAATATTGGCTAATAATCCCCCGACTGACCCCTCGATGGTCTTTCCCGGACTTATGGATTCACTGAGCTTGGTTTTCCCAAAATGAGTTCCCGTATAAAATGCGCTGGTATCACCGGCAAAAATAATGATCAGTAAAAAGGCGATCCACCAGATTCCGTCAGTATCGTTGCGGATTAACACCAGGAGTGAAAGTGGCAGCGCGATATATACCAATCCCTGAATCTGCGTTCGGAAATCGTCGATCATCTGAGGCTCTGGGGTTGACTTGAACAAAAAAAGAAAAATGATACCTGATAAAACAAAATTGGCACCCAGCAGGACCGCAATTATTTCCGGGGGATACAGATAAACAAAGATAGCCATTGAAATTGCCGTGATATACCCAAGAACCATTACGGAAACCTTAAGCTTTTTATCCGACGTGTTTCCTGCAATCCGAAAATATTCCCAAAGAGCCACCAAAGAGGCTACTAAAATCAGAAAAATAAAAGCGATGCCTCCCTCGTAAATGGGATAAACTAAAAAAGGAAGCGCGACTATTCCGGTTATCCAACGTTTACGGTGCATTTTGTTTCAAACCTTTCCGAATCGTCGTTCTCGGCACTGAAAGTTTTTAATAATGGCCAAAAATTCATCTTCACTGAAATCAGGCCACAAAGTATCGGTAACACAAATTTCCGAATAGGCGATTTGCCATAGCAAAAAATTGCTGATTCGCATTTCTCCACTGGTGCGAATGAGAAGATCCGGGTCAGGAATGTCCGAGGTATATAGATGTTGAGAAACAATCTCTCTGTTAATTGCCTCAGGAAGAATCATACCGGATTGTACTTTTTCGGCTATCTGACGTACCATATCGACAATTTCACTTCGTCCTCCGTAGCTTAAAGCCAGGTTGATCTGAAGTCCGTGGTTGTTTCTGGTCAAATGCATGGTTCTGTTAAGGGTCGCCAGAACATCTTCCGGCAGTTTTTCCAGTTGCCCGATAGCCCTCAGTCGAATTTCATTTTCCATTAAACTTTTTTGTTCGGTCAATAGAAATTTTTTTAAAAGGCTCATCAGTGCTGTAATTTCGTTTTTAGGACGCTGCCAGTTTTCGGTGGAAAATGCAAACAATGTCAGATGACCAATTCCGATCTCACGGCAGACACGAACCACCATTTTTACAGTTTCAGCACCCTTTTCATGACCTTTGACCCGGTTTAAAAAACGCTTTTTAGCCCATCGCCCATTGCCATCCATAATGATCGCAATATGTTCCGGTATTTTGGATAAATCCAAAATATCTGATTTTATGGGTGTTTTTGAGGACGCGCTTATGGACGGGCTGCTAGAATTCAAGAATTTCCTTTTCTTTTTCCTGATATAATTTGTCGATCATTTCGATATGTTCATCGGTGATCTTCTGGACGTGATCCTGGGCTTTAAAAGCGTCGTCTTCTGAAATATCGCCTTCTTTTTTCAAACTCTTCAGCATGTCATTGGCATCCCGGCGGATATTGCGAACGGCAATTTTAAATTCTTCACAAAGCCCGGCCACCATTTTGACCAGTTCTTTCCGGCGGGTTTCAGTCAAAGGGGGAATGCTGATGCGAATCAATTTTCCGTCACTGGAGGGTGTCAGCCCTAAATCCGATTTTAATATGGCCTTTTCAATGTCCTTAATGACGGAAACATCCCATGGCTGTATCATTATCAATCGACTTTCGGGTATTGAAACCGATGACATCTGGTTTAAGGGAGTCGGAGTACCATAGTAATCAACCCGAATTCCGTCCAGCAGAGAAGTTGAAGCACGTCCGGTTCGGATACGGGTCATTTCATTTTTCAAGGCAGATATGGATTTGCTCATTCGGTCTCTGGTGTCTTCGTAGATGTCTTCAATCATAAGTGCCCACCTTAATTTTATTGATTATTGATACGGGTTCCAATTTTTTCTCCACAGATTACTTTGCGAAAATTGCCCTTTTCTTTCAGGCTGAAAATCACTAATGGTAAAGAATTGTCCATGGCCAATGAAATAGCGGTCATGTCCATCACATGAAGTTGCCGCTCAAGTACTTCCATATAGGTGATATCGGGAATCATTGTTGCTTCAGGGTTGTTTACCGGATCTTTGTCATAAAGGCCATCCACCTTGGTCGCTTTAATAAGAATTTCGGCATGTATTTCCTGGGCTCTTAAAACAGCGGCCGTATCAGTGGTAAAGTAAGGATTGCCGGTACCGGCGGCAAAAATGACCACCCGTCCTTTTTCCAGGTGCCGTAACGCCCGGCGCAGGATGTAAGGTTCTGCAACTTCATGCATTTGGATGGCGGATTGGACACGGGTCTGCATACCGTGGTCCTCCAACACATCCTGAAGTGCTATGCTGTTGATAACCGTGGCCAGCATACCCATATGATCGGCGGAGGCACGATCCATTCCATATGAACTGGCGGCGACCCCCCTGAAAATATTGCCACCCCCGACAACTATAGATGTTTGGACCCCAAGTTCGACAATAGAGTGAACCTCACCGGCCACATATTTAAGAACATCGGGGCTGATTCCAAACTCCTGGTCCCCCATAAGGGCCTCACCACTTATTTTAAGAAGAACTCTCTTGAATACAGGCTGTTTCAAATGATCAGGACTCCTCTCCTATTTGAAATCTTGCAAAACGCTTAATGGAAATCTTCTCTCCGGTTTTGGCAACCGTATCGTTAAGTAAGTCTTCAACCGTCAGGTTTGTATCACGAATAAATTGCTGGTTCATTAAGCAGTTTTCTTTAAAAAATTTATTGAGCTTGCCCTCCGCAATCTTTTCGACTACCTGCTGTGGCTTGCCGGTCTCCAGGGCCTGTGCCCGGTAAATTTCTTTTTCTTTCTCAACAATCTCTGCTGGGACATCTTCGGCGGAAATTCCCACAGGATTTGTCGCAGCTATCTGCATGGCGATGTTTTTTGCAAACTCTATGAAAGCATCGGTTTTGGCAACAAAATCCGTTTCGCAATCGACTTCCACCAAAACTCCTATTTTGCCCCCCATGTGAATATAGGATTGAATTACACCTTCAAGGGTTGCTCTTCCGGCTCTTTTCTTGGCAGTGGCCAAACCTTTTTTTCTCAAAAAATCAAGGGCCTTATCCATATCTCCGTCACATTCGGAGAGAGCTTGTTTGCAATCCATAATTCCGGCCCCGGTTTTTTCCCTGAGCTCCTTGACCAATGCTGCACTGACTCCACTCATCTTGTATGTCTCCCCTGTCTATTCGGTCTCTGATACGGTTCTTTCCGATTCCTCGGGTGCACCGGTGGTTGAACGCTTGATGATTTCAACCACAGGCCCTTCGGCCCCGTCGGAAACAACTTTTCTTTCGCCCGGTTTGAGGCCTTTCTGGGCTTCTGATGTTTCCATGTCTTCCAGATCCTGCTTGTCCTCTTTATCCATTTCGGCCTGTTTTTTCTCCTCCAGTTGCTGCGCACCTTCGGTACAGGCATCTGCCACTCTTGAGGTAATCAGGCGAATTGATCTTATCGCATCATCATTGCCGGGAATCAGGTAATCGATGTCCTCAGGGTCACAGTTGGTATCCACAATGGCCACGATAGGAATGTTAAGTCTTTTACCCTCCCGAATAGCAATGGCCTCGTTTTTAGGATCCACGATAAAGATGGCTCCGGGAAGTTTATTCATTTCCCGAATACCACCCAGATTGCTATCAAGCTTTCTGCGCTCTTTTTGAAGTTTTAAGGCTTCCTTTTTGGTATAAAGATTAATTGACCCGTCATTTTCGATTTCATTCAAGTAATTTAACCGATCAATGCTTTTTTTGATTGTCTGAAAGTTGGTCAGCATACCACCCAGCCAGCGGTTGTGAACATAGAACATCTCACACCGATTGGCCTCTTCGTATATGGCATCTCTGGCTTGTTTCTTGGTTCCCACGAAAAGAACCGACTTGCCGTTGCCCACAGTGTCAACAATAAAATCATAAGCAGTCCTGAACATTCTGACTGTTTTTTGAAGATCGATGATATAAATACCGTTTCGGGCCCCAAAGATATAAGGTTTCATCTTGGGATTCCACCGTTTGGTCTGATGACCGAAATGCACTCCTGCCTCCAGGAGTTCCTTCATGCTGATGTACGCCATTTTTTATCTCCTTGTTAATTTGGTTAAACCTTCGCCTGTTTCATCCCTCATTTTCCACTTATGCCGATAGTGCCATGGGGCAAATTCGGTTAAAGCACCGGAAAACGGGTCCAAGGCGTGTGTATTTATAAACCGCACATGCATAACAGATTCGGAAATTATGCACAAGCCTAAATGAAAAAAATTCTGAATGTAACCCATTGATTGGTGTAAAAAATTGTCGATGTGTTTAACACTGTTTTTGTAAAACCACCACCCGATCAAATCCTCCATAATCTTTAACGAACCTGGCCGGTTTATACCCGCCTTTATTTAAAGCTATGTTTTCGACTTCTATCCTTTGATCGTATCCTATCTCCAGGATTAAAAATCCGCCTGATTTTAAAGAGTCCTGGGCCTGATCAATGATAATCCTTAGGCTGTTAAGCCCGTCTTTTCCTCCGTCGAGAGCTATTCTTGGTTCATAGGATGAAATCTCCGGTGCCAGCGTTTCAACTATACGGGTTTGCACATATGGCGGGTTGGATATGATTAGGTCGAATTGGTGAAGGTTTTTTTTAAGCGGATCGAACCAGTTGCCGGAAAAAAAACAAATCCTGTCGGAAAGATGATGGCTCTTTGCGTTGGATTTGGCCACTTTAAGGGCGTTGGGGGAAAGGTCCGACGCAAAATAACGATTCCAGCCGATCTGAGATGCCAAAGCCAAAACAATAGCACCGGAACCGGTTCCCAATTCCAGGATTTTCCAGGGTGGGCCGGAATTTTCTCTCGGCATGTGCAGCAACGCTTGTTCAACCAGGCACTCGGTTTCAGGACGGGGAATAAGGACATCTGCTGTCACTGTGAAATCCATCGACCAAAACTCTTTTTGTCCCACGATGTATGCCACGGGTTCTCTCTTTGCCCGTCTTTTGATCAGCAGCTTAAACCGGGCAAGCTCTTGCAGGCTGAGAGGTTGGTCATGGCGCAAATACAGGTCAATGCGATTGAGATTCAAAGCCCTGGCCAGAAGAATTTCAGCGGAAGCCCTGGAGCCCTCGATTTTTTGAGATTCAAAATAAGATGTGGTCCACCGGAGGAGTTTAAGAATTGTCCATGGCGATTCCCTGGTTTGTACCTTGGGTGACGATTTGTGCATTTTGTAATAATTCGGCCTGATAATAAGTTGTCAAGCTTTCAATGATTTCATCCAGATTGCCCTGCAGGATACTTTCCAATTTGTAAAGGGTTAATCCGATTCTGTGATCGGTTACCCGTCCTTGCGGGAAATTGTATGTCCGAATCCGTTCGCTTCGGTCTCCACTTCCGATTTGACTTTTCCGTTCCTCAGAACGCTTCTGGTCCTGCTCCTGAACCATTTGGTCCAACAGCCTGGCCCGAAGTACTTTCATGGCCTTGGCCTTGTTCTTGTGCTGAGATTTTTCATCCTGGCAGGTTACCACCAGTCCTGATGGAAGGTGGGTAATCCGCACTGCTGAATCAGTTGTATTAACCGATTGTCCGCCAGGTCCTGTGGAGCGGTAAACATCGACTTTTATTTCTCCGGGGTCGATTTGCACCTCTACATCTTCTGCTTCAGGAAGTACCGCTACTGTGACTGCGGATGTATGAATTCTTCCTTGTGTTTCCGTTGTAGGAACCCTTTGCACACGGTGGGTCCCGCTCTCATATTTCAGTTGGCTGTAGGCTCCTTTACCCTGAATCAGGGCAATGAGTTCTTTCACTCCGCCAACGCCGGAAAGATGCTGATTTAAAATCTCCACTTTCCATTGACAAAGTTCCGCATATCTGTTGTACATCCGGAAAAGGTCCCCTGCAAAAAGCCCTGCTTCCTCACCACCGGTTCCGGCTCTGATTTCAAGCAGAACATTTTTTTCGTCGTTGGGATCTTTGGGCATTAGAAGCAAGCGAAGCTGATCTTCCAGATCCTCCTGCTTTTTATTGAGTATCTGAATTTCGTTTCGGGCAAGTTCTTTAATTTCCGGATCAGAATCATTCATCAGTTCACGGCTCTCTTTGATTTCCTGATTCGTCTGTTTATGCTCCCTGTATATGGGTACAATTTTATTGAGTTCCGAGTGTTCTTTCGCATACTTTTCGTATGCCTCGCGGTCTTTAACGATTTCAGGATCGCTTAAAAGTTGCTCCAGCTTTATGAAACGATGTTCTATACCTTCTATTTTATCAAACATGTTTGAACTTACCATCGGAAATGGTTAAACCGAATCTATATAGCGGCTGACCTTCACAATTAAGATTGTTCTTGTTTCTGAAAACGCGCATATTTTTTTCTAAATCTTTCGATACGTCCTGCAGTATCAACAAGTTTCTGTTTTCCTGTAAAAAAAGGATGGCATTGTGAACAGATTTCAACCCTGATATTGCTTTTGGTGGATCCGACTTCAACGACATTTCCACAGGCGCAGGTAATTGTAGTTTTTTCATATTTGGGATGAATGTCACTTTTCATGGTTTAAAGCTCTCCTTTAAAGTTATTTGGGTTGGAAAAAAGATAGTTAAGTATTCATGGAATCCAAAAAATCTCTATTATCCTTTGTCCCTTGCATTTTTTCAAGTAAAAACTCAATGCTGTCCGAGGGATTTAGAGAGGAAAGAAGTTTTCTCAAAATCCAGACGCGATTTAAAACATCCTGGGGCAAGAGAAGTTCTTCTTTACGGGTGCCGGATTTTTTGATGTCGATGGCCGGAAACAGTCGTTTGTCTGCCAATCTCCTATCCAGCTGAAGCTCCATATTTCCTGTTCCCTTGAATTCTTCAAATATGACTTCATCCATGCGACTTCCGGTATCCACCAAGGCTGTGGCAATAATGGTCAGGCTTCCGCCTTCTTCAATGTTTCGTGCTGCACCAAAAAAACGTTTTGGTCGCTGAAGGGCATTGGAGTCCACACCGCCGGAAAGTACTTTTCCGCTCGGGGGCATTACTGAGTTATACGCTCTTGCCAACCGCGTAACGCTATCAAGTAATATAATCACATCCTTTTTATGTTCAACCAGGCGTTTGGCTTTTTCAATGACCATTTCAGCCACCTGGACATGTCTTTCGGCAGGTTCGTCAAATGTTGAGCTGACCACTTCTCCTCTGACACTTCGTTCCATGTCGGTGACCTCTTCCGGGCGTTCATCGATCAAAAGCACAATAAGAACGATGTCTTTGTGATTGGTGGTGATGCTGTTTGCAATAATTTGAAGCAGCATGGTCTTTCCGGACCTTGGGGGCGATACAATAAGGCCTCTTTGGCCAAATCCGATCGGTGTCAAAAGATCCATTATTCTCGCGGAATAATTGTCCTCTATGGTTTCTAGTGTCATTTTACGCTCGGGATAAAGAGGAGTCAGGTTGTCAAAGAGAATCTTGTCCCTGGCAATTTCAGGATCTTCATAGTTGACAGCTTCCACTTTCAAAAGGGCAAAATAGCGTTCTGATTCTTTTGGTTGACGTATTTGGCCTGATACGGTGTCTCCGGTTCTCAGGTTGAAACGACGGATTTGAGACGGTGACACATAAATATCATCCGGACCGGGAAGGTAATTATAATTCGGTGCTCTCAGAAAACCGAAACCGTCAGGAAGGATTTCCAGAACACCCTCACCGTAAATAAGGCCGTTTTTTTCCAGTTGAGCCTGAAGCAGTGCAAAAATAAGATCCTGCTTTCTCATCCCAGCTGCGCCGTCGATATTAAATTTTTTGGCTATCTGGGTCAATTCACTGATTTTTTTGTCTTTCAATTCGACTAGGTTCATGAATTTTCACTCCCACTGATTGGTTTATTAAAAGTTGTTCCAGTTATATCTCTTTAAAATATTGAAGCAGGGTGCATATCAATGTCATTGGCTTAAAGAATTTTTCTGGCTATAACGGATTTGGGGGTGATTTGTTTATAGGCTATCAACAGTGGAAGCCTGTAGGGGCGGGTTCCAAACCCGCCCTCGTTCCAAATTACCCGAGTGTTGCATTTTGCCATTTATG
>SKZT01000174.1 GCA_007127235.1 Desulfobacteraceae bacterium | reverse complement strand
CACCCCTCACCCCCAAATCCGATACAATCAGGAATTATTCAAAATTTGACATGATAATCAGTTTTTGCAATATTTGAGCTTTAGAATCTGTTAAATTATTTCTTAACATGCCTTTCTATATCACATCAAAGCGAGGAAAAAAGAGGTGAATGACCCAAAACATCTGTTAAGAAACAGACTTGTTCATCTGTTAGCCCATTGGCACAATTCCGGAATACCGACAAGAACCGGCTTTCAAGAGGCGGCTGAAGAAATCATTTGTTGGAAGAAAAAAAACGGCATTACCGGTCTATGGGAAAATCCACCAACCCTGGTGACAGCCACAATAGATGATGCATGGGGTCATGGTTTAGCGGTAATACACCTTTGGGCGAAAGCGGCAGGAATGAAAATTTATGCCATGGGTCTTTTGAAAACACCCGAGGAAATTATCACCAAATGCCGGAAACTTCAGCCGGATTTTCTTGGGATGACAATTTTGCAGTTCGACACGGAAGATGACCTTGCTATGATTACCCGGAATTTACCGCCTAAAACCTGTTGTATCGTAGGTGGACCAATTTTTAAGTCAGATCCCGAATTGGTATCCAGAGCCGGTGTGCATATGGTAGCCGGAAACGCTGCCGAATTTTTGGCTGTTTTGTTGAACTTTGAACCGGTTGAGGGATGAAATCAGTTAGCCGAAGAAAAGGAAAATACAGATATCCATGAGTCTTCGCCTAGTAGCCAGAGATCTTTATTGTGCTATCAAAGAAGTCGAGAGGCTGGAAAAAAAGATAGCCGATACCCCATATGAAAAACGTGAGGGATTGGAAAACATGCTCCGAAAAGCCAAAGCCGAAGAAAGGCATATTCGAGGCATGCTGGAGGCCAAGAAGGAACATTCCAAACGGTAATATAAATAGCAAGTATCAGGTAGGCCATTTGAATCGAAAGCATCTCATACTTTTATTGTTGATCCTTTTAGGATTTATACTACATCAGACCGGTACTGTTGATTGGAGGCAGCTTCTTGCGTATATTGAACGCTTTGCGGATTACTGGTGGGTGTGGATCCTGGTTTTATGCCTTAAGGTTGTTTTTTACGCTCTGGCCTTGCCGGGGTCTTCCTTGATATGGGTTTCTGCAATTCTTTATGAACCTGTGCAATCAACGCTTCTGATTATTTTTGGCGGTGTGTTTGGCGGTTTGTTGGGATATTTTTTTTCCCAAAGTATCACCCAAAGAGATAAGATTATGCAAAAAGACTCGGTCTTTTTTGGATTTTTGAAGAAAAACAGCAATTTTTTCGCCTTATGTGCTGCCAGAATATTACCTGGCTTTCCCCATTCAGTGATCAATTACGGGTCAGGAATTCTCCATGTTCCCTTGCCCAGATTCGTAATGACAACCCTGGCAGGTTTTGCTGTGAAAGGTTTTGTTTATTCCTACGCCATACATGAAGCCATGGAGGCTTCCGGTATTGGCGAGCTGGATAACCTGCAAACTCTTTGGCCGCTTTTGGTCCTGGCAGCTCTGCTGGTAGTGGGGCATCTTTTTCAACGGTTTCTTGCTTCCGGGCGGCAATTGGGGAACCCAGACGCTGAGTCGTTTAAAAGAAAGAAAAAGGATGAATAAAAGACCTTTGGTGGGTGTTGCGGTTATTATAATGAAAGACCATAAGGTGTTGCTGGGTAAACGCAAAATTTCCCACGGAGCCGGAACATGGGCTTTTCCCGGAGGGCATCTGGAATTTAATGAAACCATCGAGGACTGTGCAAGAAGAGAGGTTTTTGAAGAAACGGCGCTTTATGTTAAAAACATCCGGTACGGTACTTTTACAAATGATATTTTCAGGGAGGAAGCAAAGCATTACGTGACGTTGTTTGTTGTTTCAGAATATTGCCATGGAGTCCCGGAATTGAAAGAGCCTGATAAATGTGAGAGGTGGGATTGGTTTCATTGGGGATTATTCCCGGAACCTTTGTTTTTACCTCTGAAAAATCTGCTGAAGCAGGGATTTGAGCCGGAGACATTTATTACACAAAGATCGGTGGTTCCAACATCCGGTGTTTATCCTTAAGGGCATCTCTTGCGGCAACCGCTATTGTATGCATACTTATCGGTTTTAGTAAAAGAGCCTGAACTCCCAATTTCATAGCATTTTTTTCGTTTACCTTTTCATTATAACCGGTACACAAAATGGTGGGCAAATCCGGTTTTATTTTTAATAATTCCCGGATAAGCTCATCACCGTTCATCTTTGGCATGAGCATATCCGTGATAAGCAAATCAAATTTTTCCGGGGTATCAACAAACTGTTCCAATGCTTTTAATGGGTTATTGTAAGTTTCCACCCGATAGCCCAAACGTGTAAGCATTTCTTTTTCCAATTTTAGAATGGAGTCGTCATCGTCGACAAGAAGAATGGATTCATTGCCGGTGGGATATTCATGTTCAATCCTGAATCGTTTTTTTTCCTCTGCCTGGATTTCAGGTAGAAAGATTTCAAAAACGGTCCCTTGATCCACCTGACTTCTGACTTTTATGATACCCTCGTGATTTTTTATGATTCCGTGAACTACGGAAAGCCCCATGCCTGAGCCTTTGCCGACATCTTTTGTTGTAAAGTATGGCTCGAAAATTCGTTCGAGATGTCCCGGCGGAATGCCATGTCCGGTGTCGCTGACACATAACTTTAAATATTTACCTGCTTTAAGATCCGGATATAAACGTTGATCCTTCTGTGTGATTTCCTTATTTTCCAATGAAATATCCAGATATCCTCCATTTTTCTCCATTGCATGGGCGGCATTGGTGCATAGGTTGAGCATTACCTGATGAATTTGGGTGGGTTCACCTAAAATAGTAGAATTTTTTCTTGATATATTTTGCCTGAATTCCACTTTTGCCGGAATAGATGACCTCAACAGCCTCAAAGACTCTTTGATAATCGGTACGATATTAAGTGGATAGCGACTTTCTCCTGACTTGCCCCTGAAGCTGAGAAGCTGCCTTACAACATCCTTGGCTCGCAAGCTTGCAACTCGAATTTCATCCAAAAAGACATATGAGGGTTTCGATTTTGGAAGACTATACAAGGCCAGTTCGCAGTTTCCAAGAATTATACTCAGAATATTGTTGAAATCATGGGCAATTCCGCTGGCAAGGGTTCCGATGGCCTCCATTTTCTGAGATTGGCGAAGGCGTGCTTCCAATCTTTTTTGTTCAGAAATGTCGCGAAGAATCGTCAGCATTCCGCAGGGCTTTCCTTTAACATCGTTATAAAGGGAAGTGCTGATACTGACTTCTACCAATCTTCCATTTTTTTTATAACGTTTGCTCTCAAAACCTTGACAAGATCCTTCGGACAGGACCTTGTTGATATGGGCAATGGTTTTTTTCCGCTCGTTGTCAGGAACGTAATCGATGCGTTTTCCCTTGAGTTCTGCAAGGGTCCATCCGAACAATTTCGTAAAAACGTAACTGAGGTACTGCACACATCCTTCCAAATCATAAAGGATTATTGCGTCGGCAGATGAATGAATCAGGGAGCGATAAACGGCTTTAGCTTTTTTGGCCTGGTTATAAAGATGCCGATAGCGTTCTTCACTTAGCTTGAGCTCCCTGGTACGCAAGGCCACCCTTTCTTCAAGTGTGAGCCGGTGTTTTTTAAGTTCTTCTTCCATCAGCTTTCGGTCGGTAATGTCAATCATGACGATCAAAGATCCGATCAACTCTCCGTTCTTGTTTTTAATCGGGGTGGCGATATGGTCGATAAACATGCTTTTACCGCCTCCATCTGTGCGCTGATGTTCTGATCTTCCGCTTTCGTGGCCTTCATAAACTTTTTGGGCGGGGCAGTTATCGCAGATGGTATTCATTTTTCCGGCCACATGGTAACAAAATTCTCCGAGAACATTTTCCCCGTAAATTTTTTTTGCTCTGCTGTTGAATGCCACCACCCGATAATTCAGGTCAAGTTCCCAGACCGCAATGTCCATGACATTGATGATTTCCGAAAAAACCGAGGCAAGTCTATCTTGATTTAATTTTTCAGTATTATCCCATATGGGTGTTTTTTTCATGGAATGAGCCGAAAAGTTTATTACAGGAACATTTTTGGGTTTTTTAGTTTTGGTCATGATAAAATTTTCTGAGGTTTTTATATCTCTTGGAAGAACACTTTTTGCTACATTACTTTTTTCTAACAGGATTCGGCTCGTATTGTCAATTGCTAATCCTGTAAAAAAATGCTTTTGGATTCAAGGAATCCTGTATACTTTAGAAAAAAGTCTTGCAAAAAATCTTGAAATCTTTTTAGATCCTTATATAGTGCCTGAACGATCAGTGTATAGGCAAAAAAATAAACATTTCATTTTTGATAGAAAGGCCATTTTTTTATGAGTAACCATGAGGCATCATATGATTTTATCCGGGAAATTATCGCCGATGATCTAAAAAGCGGAAAGCATAGTTTTATCAAAACCAGATTTCCTCCGGAACCGAACGGATATCTTCATATCGGCCACGCCAAGTCCATCTGTTTGAATTTTGGTATTGCACTGCATTTTAATGGCCTTTGCAACTTGCGTTTTGACGATACCAATCCGAGCAAGGAAGATGTTGAGTATGTTGAGTCTATCAAGGAAGATGTCCGATGGCTCGGGTTCGATTGGGATGATCGTGAATATTATGCTTCCGATTATTTTGATCAATTATTTGAATTTGCCGTGCAACTGGTAAGAAAGGGTAAAGCTTATGTGTGCAGCTTAAGTCAGGAGCAAATTCGTGAATATCGTGGGACACTCACCGAACCCGGTCGCAACAGTCCATACCGCGATCGGTCAATCGAGGAAAATCTTGACCTGTTTCAAAAAATGAAAGCGGGTGTTTTTAAGGACGGAGAGCATGTGCTGAGGGCAAAAATTGATATGGCTTCACCCAACATGAACATGCGTGATCCCACAATTTACCGGATTAAACATGTTGCGCACCATCGCACCGGCGATAAATGGAGCATATATCCCATGTACGATTTTACGCACTGCCTTTCCGATGCCCTGGAAAAAATAACCCATTCCATCTGTACTCTGGAATTTGAAAACAACCGGCCTCTATATGACTGGGTGCTGGACACTTTGGAAACAGACTGTCATCCTCAGCAAATCGAATTTGCCCGACTCAATTTAAATTATACCGTTCTTAGTAAACGACGATTGATTCAGCTTGTTGAGGGTGGACACGTCAGCGGATGGGATGATCCGCGGATGCCGACCCTGTCAGGTATTAAGCGGCGGGGCTATACGCCGGAGTCCATTCGCAATTTTTGTGACCGGATCGGGGTTTCCAAACGCGACAGTATCGTGGATATGGAACTTCTGGAATTTTCCGTCAGAGAAGATCTCAACCGGCATGCCCCTCGTTTTATGGCGGTGCTCAATCCCGTGAAAGTGGTTATTGTCAATTATCCGGAAAATTTGACGGAAGAACTGGAAGCGGTTAACAATCCTGAAGATGCAAGCATGGGCAAACGCAAAGTTCCCTTCTCCAGGGAGCTATATATTGATCGGGATGATTTTCGTGAAACTCCTCCAAAAAAATTTTTCAGATTGTCTCCGGGGCGCGAAGTCCGGCTTCGTTATGCCTATTATATTACCTGCAGGGAGGTTATCAAAGATAAAGACACCGGGGAGATTATCGAAATCAGGTGTATATATGATCCGGAAACCCGCGGCGGTTGGTCAAAGGATGGTCGTAAAGTCAAGGGCACCATTCATTGGGTTTGTGCATCCCAGTGTCTTCGCGCACAAGTTCGGCTTTATGACCGCCTTTTTACCGCCTCCAATCCGTTGGAGAAAAAAGACGGGGTGGATTTTAAAGATTATTTGAATCCGAATTCGCTTGAAGTCCTGGACGATTGCCCAATTGAACCTGGTCTGAAAGATTTGTCCCCCGGAAGCAATTGTCAGTTTGAACGTCAGGGATATTTTTGTGTTGACATTAAAGATTCCAGGCCCGAATATCCGGTATTCAATCGAACGGTTACCTTGCGCGATACCTGGGCTAAAATTGAGAGAAGAGGGAAAAAATAAGAGAATGAAAATAAAACCTCATGGGTATTTTTATGGATAAAGTTCTGGTAGTTGATAATGATCCTGATTTTCTTGAAAGTTTGAAAGAGGCCTCTTTAAATCTTCACCAGTTTGATGTGATTGGTGCCCTTGATGGTGAAGTGGCCCTGAAGATCCTTTCGGCGGAAACCATTTCTGTATTGGTTACCGATGTCAATGCTGACAAGGTTGGGGGACTTGAGCTTTTGGCATATATTTCCCAAAATTATCGCGGTGTTCCATGTGTGGTTATGTCTTCTTACGGAAGGCCATGGTTTTATAAACCATTGGAGCAAAGAGAAATCCTGTACCATGTTGAAAAGCCGGTGAGCATGGTCAGCCTTATTTCCGCCATACTGGTGGGTTTGTCGTTAAGGGATGAAAACGGAATCAGCCGGGGTATATCCTTGAGCAGTTTTTTGCCGCTTTTAGAGCTTGAGCGAAAAACCTGCCGGTTAGAAGTAAAGTCCCACGCGAAAAAAGGGTTTTTGTATTTTGACGAAGGTGCGCTAATCGATGCCCACTATAAAGACTACGATCCTCAATTGGCGGCTGCTGAAATGATAACGTGGGAAAATGTATCCTTTACGCTGGGGGAACTTCCCCGTAGACGTTATCAAAAAAGGGTGAATGTCCCTTTGATGGAAATGGCGGGGGCCACATGGGAAAAAGATTTTATTGTCCGAAATGATGAAGATGAAAAAGCTTTTGAGGCTGAAAGTGTTTCAGGGGAAAATACGGGTATTGCAGAGAAGCTTGCCCTCAAAATTTTTAATTCCCAGATCGAAAAATTCAAATCTATTCGCGGCTACTCATCCATTGGTATTTTGGATCAAAACTTTGGGTTGCTTGCAGGAGATTGTGCCGATAAAAAGATAAATCTGGCTCATTTACTGAAAGATTTTAAGCCCGTTTTGTGCCTATGTTCAGAGACAACAGAAAAACACGGCTTTTCAAAGTGTAGATTGTTTACCTTTCACACACCCAGCAATACCATCCAAATTCTTTATTCAGTGCGGGAGCACCTTCCTCCTTTCTATCTCGTTGGGATTACCGAAGCCAGAGGTAACTGGGTTTTCGTAAAATTTGAGCTGGAAAGCCTGGAAAACCAGTTGGCAATCGCCATGCAGAAACCGATCATTATTAAAAACAATTAATCTTCAGGGAGCTTTCAATTTTAATGAAATCCAGGGTCATAGAAATTATCATAGACGGATACGGTTATAACCCCAATGTTGAAGTTGACATTTTAGAGTCTGCCTTCTTATCCTTGTCATCACAGCAAAAAAAAATTTTTGAAGACATTATCTGTCCGGAGTTTCAAAAATCCGGCCTGCATGTGTCGCCTCAATCGGCATTTATGGTTTTATTCAACCGAAATCAACTTAACATCCACTTTTGTGAAAAACCCGAATTAGAAATTGACAAAATTTCACCTGAGATTTTGTCAAAATTGAATCAAAAAAGGGTTGGGGTTCAAAATGCATTCCCCCGATTGTCAAAAGAAGTCAATCAAATGATTGTGAATATTGCAAAAGAAAAAAAGTATGCTGTCTGGGCAGCCCGAACACCTTTCATTGATTATTTGCGTCATGAATATCTGTCTGTGTCGACGAAAACTTCCGGTATTGAAGCCGGATATGAAGATTTGTTTCCTGAAGTGCAGGGAAATTCTGAAACCGGTCACCAACAGTTGAGCAATTTTACGGTGGCATCTCAAGTGCCTCTGGAAATTGCCATAGATATTGAAAATGGGGCATTTTACAAAAATCCGGTACTTAATGCCGCAATTGAAGAAGCCAAAACAAAGAACAGCAATTTAAATGTAACCATTATGATTTCAGGGCAATATGGTGATGATGGACGGGTTCATAGCTGCTGGAATCATCTGGAGAGCTTTTTGAAACTGGTGTTTTCCCAGCACGAATTTGATTCGAAACGGTTCAGAGTTCAGGCCATCCTGGATGGAAGAGATGCACCATTGAAAAGTTCTTTGGAGATGGAAGGTGAAAAATACGGGTTTTTATACAAACTCAGGGATCTGCTGGAGTCCTATAAAGCAGTCCATTGCCTGTCATGGATCATTGGACGCGGTTATGCCATGGACAGAGATTACGAGGAAGCGCGAACCCGTCTGGATTATAAACTTTTAACGGAAGCTGAAGGAATCGAGGCGGAAAGCTTTGAGGATGCTATTGAAATTGTTAAAAAATTTCACAATGAAAATATTTTTGATCCTTTTATAAAACCCATAGCAATTAAGGACAAAAATAAAGGTTTCAGAAAAATAGAGACCGGGGATATTGTTGTTAACCTAAACTTTCGGGCTGACCGGCAGAGGGCAAGAGTGGCGGCTTTACTAAATGCCGAAAAATTTTTACAAACTGAAGCCGGCAAAAAAGGCAAAACCTGGAAATTGGGCTGGCTGAAAAAAAATCTGGATCTTTCTGTTTATTGTATTTCGGAATATCATCCTGAATTATTGAATTATGGAGCAAAAATTGCCTATCCCATAAAACCCCAGCAGCACAATTTTCTTTCTGTTATGAGCCGGTATTTAAAAAAATCAAAAAGTCCCTTTCGTTACCTTCTGGTGGCGGAAAGTACCAAAGCGGTCCATATGGGGTATTTTATCCGCGGTCGAAGGGAGTCCATTGAAGAAGAAGGGGTGGAATCCAGATTTATTATCCCCTCTTATGGAGAAGAGCACAAGATATTCACCGATGACGACTATTATAAGACTCCTCAAATGAAAGCCTTCGAGGTTGCCGGAAAACTTTTAAATGAGTTTGCACTGGGTATCTATGACCTGGCAATCACCAATTTTTCAAATCCCGATATGCTTGGACATCTGGTTAACACCCATTTCAATGCGGGGGTCAGAGGCTTGGAAGTGATTGACCATGTTGTTGAGGCAATTGTCAAGTTCGCTTTGGATGAAAACTGTTATGTAATTATTACCTCAGATCACGGCAACATTGAGGATTTCAGTTCCTCACACTCCCTTAATCACGTTGTTACCACCTTCGTTTCACCTGAAAAAAATATAAGCCTCATAAATGGCCCCGGCCAATATATCAGACCTTTTGATCTGCCTTGGGCCATTGCCGAACTTCTGGGGATTACAGCGGGTATCAAAGAAGCAATTCCCGAAATACCCGAATGGATAAAGCAAAAAGGGCTGGTGGGAAAAGTCCCGATCAAGGTTGCCCATATTTAATTAGGAAAAATATGGCCTGTTTCAATAATCGGGTTTTTGCCCAGGATCGTTTTCATGTATTCAAGCCGAAGAATGGATTTCATTTCCTGGCGGGTAAGCTGGTCAAGGTATTCAGGACTTAGCAAAAATTCGGCTAATTTTCTGTCCTGAAATACTTCATCTTCATGATAACGGCTTTTGAGATTTTTTAAATACTTCCGGGTTTCCTTTTTGAGGTCTTCTGTGGAAAGTTTTTCTATCTGTAAAAATGCGGCGATGAGTTCTTCGGGTTCAGGAAGAGCCGGGTTTTCCAGAACTGTCTTGAAACCGGTTTCAAATCTTTTAATACCCTCATAAATATGGTGTTTGCGAACCATATTAACATTGGCGGCCCCGCCGCGGAGCCATTTGAACATAGCGCATTTGACTGAAGCTCTGTCCGGTTGTTCCACAAACACGGTAATGGAAAACGAAGAATATATATATGGTGTTATCCACCCCAGCCCGCTCCTGTTTACACCGGTTTCCCGAGTGTAAAGATAATTCCAGCCTTGATCATCTCCTATAGCATAGGCTTTTTTGCCGGGTGCCCTGTCTTGTTGATTACTGATTGAAAAAAACACGTTCTGATCTTTATACCGGGTCAATATTAACATCCGGTCCACATCATAGCTGTAATAAGTCCAAGAGGAAATATCCGGGGTGGTGGTCTCGTGTTGAACGCCGCTGACCACCTGAAAATGACCTTCGGAGACCGGGTAATCCCATGACCATGTGCTGCAGGGATTGGCTCCGTTGCAATTTTTCCAGTATGATAGACGCACCGAGCTGGGAATGATTACATGGGATGGAATTTTCGGTGTGTATGAATATTCAAGAATTTTAGAGAATTCTTGATTGATATCGAACTGGTGATACACGGATCGGCTCCCAAAATTGTCTTCCGAGTAATACAACGCCGGCCAGGTTTTTTCATCAGAAGAGACAAAGTCGATGATTGGAGCAATTCGCCCCATATTGATATCTGTTTTGCTGTTATCTCCAATTATGCCTAAAAGATACTCAAGGCTTTCGATGACAGGATCTTGAAGCCTCAATTCCTTGAGATTGGAACCGGTTTCCGAACCGGCTATTGAGAGAGATGAAAAAATGAAAAAAAACAATCCTGTAAATGTTATGAGAAAAAATGCTCGAACGTTTTTCCAGACTGTTCTACGAGTAGCAAACATTGTGTTCCTTATCTTTTTTATCAATTCTGAATTATAACCCCCCGGCTTTTAAGATAGGCTTTCAGCTCGGGTATGGAGATAATGTTGAAATGAAAAACGGATGCTGCCAAAAGGATGGTGGCTCCGGCTTCAACAGCATCATAGAAATGGGACAACTGACCTGCACCACCCGAAGCCACAACCTCTGCGGATGTCACTTTCTTGATTTCTTGAATCAAGGGCAGGTCATAGCCTGTCTTGACCCCGTCGGTGGCTTTACTTGTGGGAAGAATTGTTTTAACCCCGAAACCATCTACTTTTCTGGTCCATTCTATGGCATCCATACCGGTGGCTGTACGGCCGCCGTCGATGTAAACTTCGTACCCCGATGCCATGGCCTGATTTTGTCCGGCATCAATGGCTACGGTTACCCGCTCGGGTCCAAATTCTTTTACCATTTCGGAAATCACAGCTGGATTGCGAAAAGCAGCACTGCTGGTGGAAATTTTATTGGCTCCGGCTTCCAGCACTTCGGCGGCAGAGGCCACATCACTGATTCCGCCTCCTACCGTAAAAGGAACATCGGCTACTTCCGCCACTTTTTTTACCACATCCAGCATGGTAGACCGACCCTCGATAGTGGCGGTAATATCCAGCAATGCCAGTTCATCCGCCCCGGCTTCACAGTAAGCCTTGCAGCAGGCCACAGGATCTCCGGCATCCCGAATATTGACAAACTGAACACCTTTGACGACTCTTCCATTTTGCATGTCAAGACAGGGCATGATTCTGACAGTCATTTGTATTTCTCCTTGGATTGATGTAAATTAAGATAACTTTAGCAGATTAGATTTAAAAATGAAAGTATCTCTACAATCAAACGAAAATAGAGTCAATAATCATGGTTGTTAAAATTGTGATGTCAAACCGGATGAAAAAAAAGCATGTTGAACCGGCTTCTTGAATGGCTTGGAAATCTTCAGGGGCAACTTCCTCCCTTATACCTGGCAGGCGGGGTTGTCAGGGACCGGCTTTTAGGAAAACCAATCAAAGACATCGATATTGTATGTCGCAATGCTGAAATATGTTCCCGAACCATTGCCCGTGAAAAAAATGCGACGGTAGTGCCGTTTGTAAAAAAAGCCGATGTTCCTTGCTATAGAATTGTGGATTGCGATGACCAGGCTTTTGTGGTGGATATTTCCGAAATGCGGGGAAACAATATCCGTGAGGATTTGGAATACCGCGATTTTTGCATGAATGCCATGGCGATTGAAATTGCTCAGGGCGCTGTTTCAGAGACATTGATCGATCCTTTGGGCGGCCGGAACGATATAGAGCGGAAAATTATCAGATTATGTTCGGATCACGCCATCAATGATGACCCCCTGAGAATGCTTCGGGCGATTCGCTTTTCAGCGGAGCTGGGGTTTACCATTGAAAAAAATACCAAAAGCGCTATTTATCAGCAGGCTTTCCGGTTGAAAGAATCGGCTCCGGAGAGAATCATGAGCGAGTTAATCCTGATTTTTAACGTTGGCAACTGTGCGGGCTATATTCGCCAAATGGATCGTTTCGGCCTATTGGAATTTATTTTCCCGCAAATCCAACCCATGAAAGGCTGTATCCAGAACTTATACCATCATGAGGATGTGTGGGAACACAGCCTCAGTGTTGTGGAACATATTGAAAACATAATAAATTATCCGGAGCCCTATTTTGCCGAAAATAGTGCTTTGGTGTTACGTTGTCTTGAAAAAAACCACAGGCTGGCAATGTTGAAAATGGCCGGTCTTCTTCACGATGTGGCCAAGCCTGTCACCCGAAGAGAAGATCCTGAATCGAAAGCGATTACCTTTTACGGCCATGACAGCAAGGGGAGTGCCATATTGTCCGAAATGGCAATGGATTTGAAACTATCCAAAAAAAACCGGTTGCTTCTGGAACAGCT
>SKZT01000215.1 GCA_007127235.1 Desulfobacteraceae bacterium | reverse complement strand
TTTTCAATATTCTATTCAATTGAAGATATTGAAATTGTAGTGCATTCTGTATTTGATAATAGACAAGACCCAAAGAAGAAACCTTAACCAGAAGCTCCGCCTGACGCCTACAATTTCCGGGTTTTTACAGACGTCTGGGCGGCGCAGGTGAGCTTCCCGTTCAACTATAATTATCCAAAACCGGAATATTCCTGGATCAAAAATCTCAAAGATACCGTCTCAATTCGAAACTTGAATTATCTGCAAATTTAGTGCATGAGTACGCAAGTTATAGTTGAGTTTGAGTCAGTAAAAGCCGGCTATAGAATTTTTTCCAAAGAAAATTGAATACCCCCCAAAAGGTGTTTAATATAGCAGATACGCTATCGAATCCAGAGAGGATTATACGATCGAAAACGGATGCCTCTGTCGAACTGTTCTATATAAATATTATTCAAGCACCCCTGTATCAATAAAATTCCTCTGCATAGTGTTAAACAATCAAAGGATGACAATTTTATTATCACAGCATATTTTACCGACAGTGTTGAGAAAGGTGAAGTGATATGAGAAAAGAAATAAACGTTTGGTATGATAAAGAGGGCGATTACCTTGAGGTGCTCTTTGAAAGAAAAAAAGGCTACTTTAAGGAAACAGAAAATGATGCCGTCATGGAAAAAATCGACGATGAGGGAAATATTATTGGTTTTTCAATTCTTAAAGTCAGCGGCTTGAAAGAGCAAAAGCCTCTTTCTATCATCCTTAAGGAACAGATCGCTTAAGCAGTTTCAATCGGACGGCTGAAAGCGTGGGGTTTTTGATTTCAAGTGGTTTGTGTAAGCCTTTCGTTTTTCGAACCTTTTGTCAAATATCCGCCACCGGTGAACCGCAGTCGTTCCAAAATAATTATCCGATAGTTTAAATATATTGAAGTCGAAAATGTTTATGATAGCAATACAATACAAAACCATGGTTGATTGATTTAGGGACTAACATTATGAATGCACTCTTTACACCACAGATGGTCGGAAATGTAGAAATTAAAAACCGGTTTATTCATTCTGCTACATATGAAGGTATGGCAGCTCCTGACGGTAGAGTTACAAAAAATTTGATCAAACGCTACCATCAACTGGCTCAAGGGGATGTCGGTTTGATAATCCCAGGATTTATGTATGTCCATCCTCTGGGCCGGGCTTATAATGCTCCCATGGGCATTCACTCAGATGATATGATTAGGGACTGACCGATCTGGTAAAAGCTGTCCACGAATTTGATTCTAAAATTATATTCCAGATCAACCATGCCGGCCAGCAGACCAGTCCCAAAGATATCGGTCAGAAGCCTTTGGCGCCGAGCAGCTCGGTCAGGGATCCGATTAATTTTTTCAAACCCTGGCAGATGGATGAAACCGAGATTAAAGAAGTTGCAAATGCATTTGCAGATGCTGCAGAAAGAGCTGTAAAGGCAGGGGCTGACGGGATTCAAGTACATTGTGCCCATTGCTATCTAATAAATCAGTTTCTATCGCCGTTTTTTAACCGCCGACAGGACAAATCGTTAATCTTTTTTGCAGGTTTGGAAAGGATAAGCTGACGAAGAGATACAGTTCCAAGAAGTTTTCGTTTAGAATCAATCACATAAGCATAATAAATTGTTTCTTTGTCGGGAGCTTCAAGGCGAAGTTTTTCCAGGGCTTCTCCTGCTGTTATTTCCATAGGCAGTGCTGCATATAATCCGAGGTCATAATAGCTCCAGCCGTTCCTTCCTCATAAGAATCCAGCTTAAGGATATCTTCGCGCTCTGCTCTGGCTAGCATGTGAAGCAGTCTGTCTTTTCGATTCTCTGGAATATTTCGAATCAAATCAACCCTGTCATCCGCATACATTTCATCAATGATCTTGCTCAATACCTCATCGGAAAGTGCAACAACTGTTTTGGCTTGAATATCAGGTTTCAATTTCCCTAAAACTTTAGAGGCATAGGCAGGTTCCAATTTTCCAAAAAGAAGGATAATTTCCTGGATTGTCAACTGTTCCAGAGCTTCCGCCAAATCAGCTTCATGTAAAACGTAGCGTAACTCTTTTAGCAGGTTGTCTTCACCTCTTTCGAGATAATTTCTGATGGTTGGATAGATATATGGTTTTTTCATGGTTCACCTCCATGGTAGGACCGCCTTATTGAAAAAAGCGGAGAAGGGAACCTACTGGTTTAGAATTCTTGTTTGGGCAGCAGAAATCCTTTCGCTTTTTTTCTAAAAAGCGGTACTTTGGCTATAGCCGGTTGATAAAGTTTAATTGGCAAAAAACTACTTATGCCACCTTCCATTTCTTTTTAATCTCCTGTTTAAATTTTTTTTAACAAAACCCATATTTTTCGCCAAATTTCGTGTCAGGGTGAGATATAAATCATCAAAATACTTTTAGTTTTTCTGCATATAATTGCATATAATAAGGTTCATTCTCCTTGAGCCTGACATTTTTTTTCTAACCGCAAAACAACCGGAAATTATAGTATTAAAAAATTTTATGTCAATCAACGCAACAGGAAGATCATTTAATGAGAATTTATCTTGATTGTTCTAGTCTGCCACGACCCTTTGATGATAAATCCCAAACAAGAATTGCTGTTGAAGCTGAAGCGGTACTCGTTATTCTCGCATTATGTGAATCAAATCGTTTGAAGCTTGTATCATCAGATGCTCTGTTATTCGAGATCAAGTGCATTCCCGATCATGATCGTAAAGACGATGCTTTGGCAATTCTTAAAATAGCAAAGGAAACTCTTGATTTAACAACAAAGATAGAAGATTTGTCCAAAATGCTGGAAGCAGATGGCCTAAAACCACTGGATGCTTTGCATTTGGCATTTGTATCGGATTCAAAAGTTGATTGTTTTTGTACATGTGATGATAAGTTTCTTAAAAAAGCTAAGAAATTATCAGGAATAAATATCAAGGTGGTATCTCCTATCGAATTGGTAATGGAGTTAGGCATATGAATATAAAAACAAGACCGATATCTGAAATTAGCCGTCGGGCTACACACATTTTATTCAAAGAGATGGGTGTAGTAGATACAATTCGGTTTCTGAACCAGATCTCGGTAGGCCGTGGTGACTATACAAAAGAACGGGAGAATTGGCTGGGTAAAATAACTTTGGATGATGCCATATCTCAAATTAAATCTGGAAAAAAAGTCTAGCCTTTCACTTGATCAGACCGGGAAGGCCGGGTATAATATTGGCAATTTTCCTTGCCAGAACCATCGGCGATGAGACTTTCAGGACAGATAGTGAGAAGCATACTCCATGGAATACTGTCGTTGGAACCGATCCCCAAAATCATTTTTCTTTAAAGGGCGATTATTGTGAAAAAATCGACGTCTGGGATATTGAAAATCTTTTTGTTAATTGGCCTTTTTTTAATGTCTTCCGCAAACGTATTTTCGAGCCAAGAAGTGTATAAAAAAAGTCTGGATAGAACAGAGAGAGCCGAATATTCGGCTTTTGCGTGGGGCGGTTTCGTTCATCAAATGGACACCGATATCGACGGCGGTGGGAGTTTCAGTGTCAACCGGTTCTTCATTCAAGCAGGTCCCAGCTACGCATTCGGCAAGGAAAGTAGTATTTCCCTGGCTTTCGGCTACGGTTTGTACAGTTATAATTTTTCGGATCCATCGGCACTCGGTATCCAATCGCCATGGGAAGACGTACATTCATTAAGCTTGAGCATTCCGTGGCGTTGGAAGATCAATGAAAAGTGGACGGGCTTCATGGCCCCAACCCTCCGGTATACAGGCGAAAACGGCGTCGATCTGAACGATGCACTCACCGGCGGGGGTTTTGCGGCGTTTTCCTACCGATACAGCGACCGTCTGAGCATCGGCCCCGGATTGGCCATACTGACCCAGATAGAAGACGATACGCAAATCATTCCGATTATGGCGATTCAGTGGAAGATCACCAACACACTGAGCCTGGAAACGGGCTCAGGGCTCGGTGCCACACTCGGCCCCGGATTGATGCTGTCTTGGCGCCCGAACCCAGAGTGGTCGCTCTCCCTGGGCGGACGCTACGAAAAGCTGCGATTTCGGCTGGATGATGATGGAAGCATCCCCGGCGGTATCGGTGAAGATCGGTCTTTTCCTATTTTTGCCGGCATAGAATACTGGTTTAACCCGAAAACCCGCATCTCCTTAATTGGCGGGCTGGAAGTCGGCGGTGAGCTGAGTCTGGAAGGTGACGACGGGGAAACGATTGTCGAAAAGGATTATGACAGTGCCGGATTTTTGGGAATGGCATTCAGCGTAAGATTCTAAAACGGAATGCTTTGAGATGCAAAAATAGAGTGGAGGCATAAGTTGGTCCGAAGAATATTCAAACACCAAAAAAACGTCATGAATTGTGTATTGAAAAACATGACGATCTCATGCATCATCATGGCAGCTTCAATCCTCTCGATGGAGGCGACCGTCATGGCGATAGAAGAACCTTCCTATACGGTGTTGGAAAACGAAGGCGAATTTGAGCTGCGAAGATACGCCGCCTATATCGTGGCAGAAACCTACTTAGAAGGGAATTTCGAAGAGGTCGGCAGTGATGGATTTCGCCGTCTGGCCGATTACATCGGTGGAAAAAACAAGAAGAAAACGTCCATTTCAATGACGGCTCCCGTCAGCCAGAAACCGGTATCTGAAACAATTGCAATGACCGTACCTGTTACTCAAGAGCGGGAAAATCAAAGATGGCGGATTACCTTCATGATGCCGACGGAGTACACGATGGAGACCCTGCCAATCCCAGATGACGATCAAATCTCCCTGCGGCAGGAGAAACCGAAGACCACCGCGGTGATTCGTTATTCGGGGACTTGGGGAAAAAAGCGATACGAAGAACACGAGAGAAAGCTGATGGATTGGATAGGCAGAAAGGGATGGGAAATTATTGGGCAACCGACCTGGGCTCGTTATAACCCACCTTTTGTACCTTGGTTTCTGAGAAGAAATGAAATTTTGATTCCAGTTAGAATCCAATGAAGCCGCTCATGAATTCTCCAAAATGCGGCATTTTTGACGATAAACACAGGCATCCATGCGAAATGCATTATTAAAAGCGACAGTCGAAATGGAATCTATGCTAAAGCCCGTAATAGTAAGTTTTTTCATTTTCTTGTTGGGATGTATTACCGGCAACACTTCCAATCTCACCGCTCATGACACAAAAGGGAAAAATTTTATTGAACCATGTTCAGAGAAACTCAATTGTGTTTCATCCGTGGAACAGGAAGAGAACAAACATTACGTTCCAACGCTTCGGTACACTGGAAAGAAGGCACTGGCCTATTGAAAGCTGGAAGCCATCATTGAATCAGAGCCCAGGGTTCGGGTTATCACGAAGCAGGCAAACTACCTTAAAGCTGAGTTCAGATCTAGGCTTTTTGGATTTGTGGACGATGTTGAGTTTCTGTTTTGTCCGGATCTTTCAATAATCTTACTATCTCCAAAAAATGAGCTTTTCCCTTAGAGTGTTGCCGGAAACTGCGACCATTAGTTCTTATACCTTGAAACGGTGGCTAACCTGAGGAATGGATCTGATAATTCTTACAATTAACTGAACTGGATACAGTTAACATCAACCCCATGGGACTTGCCGAAGAAAGCGGCAAACTTTGGCAACTGAAGGAGAGATTTCCTCCGCGGCAACAAACAATCTCAAACTTTGATTTAACCTTTGCCTCAGACAAAGAGCCTTGGTTTTGAATTTTTCGCCGCCAGCCAAAAAATATCCTATACCTTTAACAATACCTTCACCCTTCTCGGGATCATCTTGACAATGAAACCCCCACCGGCATACCCTTAAGGCAAAAAACCTGACTGGATAAAAGGAACCCATATCATGTGCGGCAGATTCGTCGTTTTTAGCAAACTTGAACGGCTCCAACACCATTTTCCCATAGATAAAGCCCTGGCTGAAGTCACACCCAATTATAATGTGGCCCCAACCCAGGAAATCCTCGCCATCATTCAACAGGAAAGCTTAAACATTCTGAAAAAGCTTCACTGGGGTCTTGTTCCGCACTGGGCCAAGGATATTACCATCGGCTACAAAATGATCAACGCCCGAGTGGAAACTGTGGCCTCCAAACCAAGTTTTCGGGATGCCTTCCGGAAAAGAAGGTGCCTTATACCTGCTGATGGATTTTATGAGTGGAAGGGTCCTAAGGGAGACAAGCAGCCTTTTTTCATAGCGTTACCCGATGAGAAACCGTTTGCCTTTGCAGGCCTGTGGGAGACATGGCGTGATAAGGACAATGAGGATGAACCCTACAGATCCTGTACCATCATCACAAAAGATGCCAGCGAAGGTCTGAAAAATATACATGACCGTATGCCAGCTGCCTTAGCTCCGTTTTTCATATTAATATGCCGTAAGGATTATTAACCCAAATTAACCCAAATGAATCAAAATGCACTGAAGTGATCTTTTACAAGGTTCCAGGGGCATGGGAAATAATGATTCAAAGTACCCCCAGCCGTATAAATCCTAATCACCAGATTTGCTTTTTGAGAATCATGTCTTCTGCTGCAGAATATATTCTGGTGAAATTTGGTTTTCAAGGTTTAACAGGAAAGGTAATCTTTCGCCGCCGGCGCCAAAAAACTTTTATATAAGCATCCAGGTCAGATAGTGGACGCAGATATGGTTCAAGTCGTAAAGGATAACAAAAACTATGTAGATGGCCATATACGGAAAATTATACCAGGAGGATAATTTATAAGATTTCTTACTCAAAACAAGCCTGCATATTTGAAAACTGTCTGTAGTAAACAAAAACGTTTTGCTCAAGAGCCAATTCATTATGAAAAATTCTTAATTTACTTTTTAAATTAGCAAGTTATCAAATAGTTGAAAAAGATGGACCGTTTTTTGTTGACAAAACATCTATTTTAATTTTAAGAGCTTTTGTAATATAATTTTTGAAAAAGCAAACCGACTGAGAGGTGGGGGCGGAAAGCCACGGGTCTTGTCAAGATAGCCGGGTTGCCGAAAAGGTGATCCGGTTTTTTTTATTTTTGCGATTCGAAAATCTATCATATTATTCCTGAGCTGTTATTCCTGTCTGGTATCTAACCGATGAGTCTATATTCTTTTTGAGACGTCAATTTATCCCGTTAATTAACGTTCAATAGCATCATCTGTGTTGGTTTGTATAATTAATCGAGGGTAAACCCCCCGGCTTTGCCGGGGAGACTCCATGAGTTTGGCATTTGCGGGAAAATAAGAAAGTTTCCGAAAATGTGAACTGCCCAAAGCTCACAAAAAAGGAGGCTTTCAATGAATGATGTTCAAAGCTTAACCAATACGGCATGGGCATCCAAGTATTATTTAGTCTGGATTTCAAAATACCGAAAAAAGGAAATTTTCGGGTCATTGCGAAAATACCTCGGAGAAACGTTCAGAGAGCTTGCTTGTATCGACGGCCGGACGAGACGAAGAGACGGTGAAAAAGTACATCCAAAAACAGCAGGAGAACGACCGTCGGATAGCTCAACTTAAAATGTTTTGCCAGTCCACCTTTAGGCGGCTCATGGTTTTATTACCGCTTTGAGCGGTTCACAATTCAAGCCTCCGGCTTTGCCGGAGGTTGCTGACTTTAAGAGGACGAAAACATGAAACGAGTTCTCAGTGTCATTTCAATGCTATTTTTTCTTATTTTATTACCTACCAAAAGCATGGCATTACCTTCTAACTCTTTGTGGATCAGTGATTCTATGGGGAACCTAGGAACTTACAATATCGCTACCAATACTGTTACAGTTATAGGCTCCATGGGTGTTATTATGACCGATATAGCATTTAATGCCGATGGTGACCTATTCGGTATTTCGTTTAATGCTTTATACTCGATTGATCCTACTGATGCTAACACCAGCTTTATCGGTGATCATAGTATTTCCGGAGGTAATGCTCTAGTCTTCGGGCCAAATGGGACTTTGTACGGGGCCGGATCTTCGACTACCCATTTGTTTTCCATTGATATCGGCACGGGTGCGGCGACTGTTTTAGGTGACATGGGTTTTTATTCAGCAGGTGATCTTGAATTCAATAGCGGCAACTTTTACCTTGCTGCGTTCACAGGCACCAATGACACATTAGTTATTATTGATCAGGATACCTATCATGGGAGTGCAGTCGGCCAAATTGGTTTTAATAATGTCTTCGGTCTTGCAACAGGTGATGATGGAGTACTATATGGGACATCAGGTACTAATGTTTTAAATATTGATATTTCAACTGGTGCGGGCACAATTGTTGCCAATTACTCTGGAGGTGGCCTCGGTTTTTCATACGGATCAAGTACCGTTAGTTTTCAAGTTGGTAACTTGAAAATAATCATCGAGCCCCAGGAGGCAGTTGATGCTGGTGCCAAATGGCGTAGAACTGGAACTAAAACCTGGCATAACAGTGGCTACACCGAAACCAACGTGCCGATAGGAACCTACACCATAGAATTCAAAGTAGTCCCAGACTGGAGACCTGAGGGGACCATTACGGTTATTGTTGAATCAGGCAAAACTGTCACTGGAAAAGTATCATATTTTGAGCAGGTCACGGGTTTACCAGGAGTAATAATGTTGTTATTGGATGGATAGTATTATCTTTTCTCTGGTTATGAATGCAAAATGGAAGATTTAGTTTTTATCGCCCGCCGCGAAAATATCATCACCATGAACATATAGAGCTGACAGAAAAAGATATGAGAAATATGCCTATCATCTCGGTGGGTCTGTAAAAAAACAAGCTGCATTTAAGCTGGATGATCCGAAAGTATTTTTAACCCAAATGAACTGAAATGAACCCAAATGAATCAAAATTCGCAGAGATACTAAAAGTGAAACATTGATTTGATGATAACTCACCAATTTTGTTTTAATAATTATCCGAAAGTTCCTATACCATTTTCAAAGACCTTGCATGTAGGATTTATAATTGATAAAATTTTTTGTGAGTCTTCCACCTGATTGGAAAATATTTTTGGAGTATAAACAATGCCTGATAAACAAAAAGAAACCCAACCAATTAAAATTACCGATTCAGCTCTGAAAATGATCATGGATGCCTCACCAGTGGGGATGATCGTCTTTGATAGTGATGCACGGATTATTTATGTCAACCCCTTAGCCTCAGCAATTTTTGGTAAATCAGAAACAGAGGTTTTTGGAACCAGGTGCTTAGATTTCATTAGTTGCGCAAGCCGCCACAAAAAAACTCAAGGATGCGGCTACACTACAAGCTGCTCCAAATGCCAACTTTTTAGTGCTGTTTATTCAACCCTTACAGATAGATCAAATGAGGCAGTCTTGGAGGGAGAAGTCTTTTTGGAACGGGATGCGGATCTCACCAATATCCAGGTGAAATACAAGGTCAGCAGTGTCATGATGGAAGGTGCTAAAATAGCAATTATGGCAGTCGATGATACCACAGAGCGAAGGCCTGTTGATGAACTGATTCGTCAAAAATACTCCTTTCAAAGCCTAATCATCGATAAAATGGGGGAAGGTTTTTGTGTTTGTAATGCTATTGAGGAGTATCCGTTCGTTGAGTTTACTATCTGGAATAAACGCATGACCAAAATAACTGGTTACACTCTTGATGAAATTAATCGCCTGGGCTGGTACCAAACTTTATACCCTGAGCATGAGCTGCAGGCGGAAGCAATGAAGCGAATGGAAAAAATGCGCCAAGGTGAAGACCTTATAGGCGAGGAGTGGGAGATTACTCGTGCTGATGGTAGTAACCGTGTTTTAAGCATCTCTACATCCATTATGGAGTCTGAGGGTGTTATGCACGTATTGGCTCTTATGCAAGATATCACCGAACAAAAGCGTGCTGAGGAAGCGCTGCTCAATAGTGAAAAGCGATTTCGAATACTGGTGTCTGCCAGTTCGGAAGTGTTATATCGTATGAGTCCGGACTGGACTGAGATGCGCCAACTTAATAGTCGGGGTTTTCTTGCTGAAACGAAAAGGCCAAACCCCAACTGGCTCCAAGAATACATTCCTCCGGACGATCAAGCTTATGTGACTGCCACCATTAATGAAGCCATTCTGAGCAAGAAAATTTTCGAACTGGAACATCGGGTCCTGCGAAAAGACGGAAGCTTTGGATGGACATTTTCGCGTGCAGTTCCGCTGATGGATGCAAATGGCGAAATCGTTGAATGGTTTGGTGAAGCTATTGACATTAGCAGACGTAAGCAGGCCGAAGAAGCATTAATCCAGTTAAACGAAACTTTGGAGCAGCAGGTAGCTGAGCGCACTGCTTTGGCCAACGCACGGGCAAAGGAACTTCAGACTCTGGCCGTAGAATTGATAGAGGTTGAAGAAAAAGAACGGCGACGGTTTGCTGAGTTGTTGCATGAAGATTTACAGCAGATTTTGGCTGGTACGAAAATGCAGCTTCAAGCCTACTATAAAGGGGCAATCAAGGATGTTTTGAATGATGTGGAAAAGTTGCTGGATGAATCCATAAGAAAATCCCGACACCTGGCACATGAGCTGAGCCCTCCTGTACTTCAAATAGGTCTGGTGCCTGCCATTAAATGGTTGGCTCGGCAAATAGAAGAACAATTCGGGCTTAAAATACAACTGGAAATAAAGGCCAAACACCACTTTGAAGATGAATCCCTGCGAACCTGCATGTTTCGTTCGGTGAAAGAGCTTTTATTCAATATAGTCAAACACGCGGGGGTTAAAAATGCCCGTCTTATTTTATCAGGATCAGAAAATGCTCTTATCATCACCATAATCGATAATGGTTGCGGATTTAATACAGATATTCTCAACAATCTACAGCATAAGGTCGGGTTTGGTTTGCTGACAATTAAGGAGCGCGCCAATTACATCGGTGGCAGTCTGACCATCGACAGCACCCCAGGAAAAGGCAGCAAGTTTACGCTGACTATGCCCCTAAGAACATCAAAGGATAAAGGATTGTTTCCAAATCTTTCTTCAACCAGCCAAGCATCGGAAGTACCAGCGGAATTAGCTTCATCAAAAATTCGCATTTTGTTTGCCGATGATCATGCTGTCATGCGTCAGGGGCTTATTAAACTGATTAGGGGACAACCACAGATAGCGGTGGCAGGAGAAGCCGCCAATGGCAGGAAGGCGCTCGAACTAGCCAGGCAGCTTCGCCCCGATTTGATCGTTATGGATATATCCATGCCCGAGATGGATGGCATCGAAGCCACTCGCCTCATCAAGGCCGAAATGCCAGAGATTCGGGTAATTGGTCTGTCAATGTATGAGGATGAACAAATCGCTCAGAGAATGAGCGAGGCTGGTGCCGAGGCTTTCGTCAGTAAATCTGCCGGAATACCAACATTGCTGAAAGCCATTTACGGCAATAAATCTGAAAATTAAGAACATTGCATTCTTCCAAAGATTATAATCCTTATCATTAAGTTCGGACCGACTAAAGGCTTAAAATCTATTATGTGGCCGGATTTCTAATGAATGATGGTTTAGATAAATCATTTGTTATGCCTGATTTTTATGTGGCGCGGGCAAAAAATACCCAAAGCTCCTCTATAATATGGCCATGCGGCTAATTTTAAGAACCCCTACATCACATTTTTTATATGAATGATTATTCAAAGATCGGGTTGCAGGTTTCACCCTATGAAGAGTCGCTGAATATTTTAAGACGCAACCATTATATGGTATCTGAAAAACTCTCATGGTCAGAGTTGGCTATCCAGAAGTTTGGGGACATCCCTTTGGTGATTCGGCTGCTCTCAGATAAAGGGATAGAATGTCAAATGGCGGATTTGGTGACCTGCATTTACCAAGGGTGATAGGAAAAATTACCTGTCAGTTGATAGGTGATGATTGGGCAGACCATGAGCCGAGTGACATATGAATTCGGGAAATGGTTATGGGAGCTGAATCAAGACATGGGGATCTTGATGTCAATAGCCGGGAGCTACAGCCAAATTATTAGCCGGGTCAGATAAAACCGATAGGATAAAAAGAGAACGGGGCTGATTGGCCTATGGAGCTGCTATATAGGTTTTCAAGGTTTATCTTTGCCATCGTGGTTTTTATCTAAATTATTTTTTTCATTAGGATCGTATCCTACCTTTTCGCAAAGCTGTTCTAAAAACCCTACCTGGCCTTTTAAAAGTTTTATTTTAGCAACATGAATAGAAAACCAGCCTGCTCGATCAACTTCAGGAAACTTCGCATATTTACCAGAACGTGGGGGCCACTCCATCGTAAATGTATTGCTTTTAATTTTATCTGCATCACAATCACCTTCTAATGCCCATGCAATAACAATTTTTCTGCTTGGCTGTGTGAGTGGTGATAATGAAATAAAATCTCCATTAGCTTCGAAACCGGTTTCCTCTTTAAATTCGCGTTTAGCAACTTCAAATGGATCTTCGCCTTCTTCATATTCACCTTTTGGTATAGACCA
>SKZT01000131.1 GCA_007127235.1 Desulfobacteraceae bacterium | reverse complement strand
TCTCTTCTGGAATCGTGAAAAATGGCTCCACCCAAAGCAGCTCCTCCAGCTATGCCTACCGTGGCACCAAATGCACGCTGTCCTGTGGTGAGGTTTCCCAAAGCGCCGTTGGTGACGGTTTCTGTTGTAGGAGTTGCGTCTGCTATTTCTTGCCCAATATCCGCCTGGGCCAGAATAAAATGATCGCCTGGGCTAAGAAGGATCTGACCATCGTTTGTCAATAGCTGCATTGATCCGCCATCAATTACACCAACTTCGCTGGAATTTTCAGTTACTTTAATATAGCCTTCAAGTATGGGATTATCCATAGATGCATTCATTATCAGTTGATTAGCCGAAACAGCCCCCTTGGGTGTCATAAAAACTATGGAACCCGGCATTGAAGAAACTCCAAAATAGACAACTCCATGCTCTACCCCCAGATAAGTGGTTTTACCCTTGGTGTTTATTGAAAACCGGCTCTGATCGTCAGCCACAAATGAAATGTTCTCCAGCTTTGCTGCACATTTTCCAACGCAGGAAAGCAGCAAACCTTCAGGTACAGGCATTTCTTTTGAGTATTCAGCAACTTTTTTTCCGTCTTCCAGAACAATGATCTTGTTTGTTGGCAAAAGCTTTGAATTTTTTATGTAATCGGCAAAAACGGCGGTAGAGAAAAATAGAACAAATAAAACGGTGGCCGCTGGAAATAATTTAAAGCGCATGATAACCCCTCCTTATCTGTTAAAAGCTAAAAAATGATGTCCTAAATTAAGTTAATTATTAGTATAATTGTAATTAGAATGTCAAGCTAAAACTCGATGATCAAGTTTTTTCACGATACCTTTTTAAAGTCGTCATTCCGGGCGAAGCGCAGACCCGGGCACGAAGTGAAGCGTCAGCACTATCCAGAAATAATTTTACCCGAACTTTTTGAATAGTTACCAAAATCTCCTTTGCTCAAAAAAACGCTTTTATCTTGTCATGCAAAAAGTATACCCCGATATTGCAAAACACCAAACAGATTTTTTTTGAAACGCCCTGTTTATGAGGTATTGAAACGTTGAATTATCGTTAATTCCAATGCAACATCGGGGTATACCAACCTTTTTTTGGAAGTACCTGTTTGGCTGTAATCAATTTTCGAAACCATAGTTTAATTCTTCGACGGCAAATGAATCATTATCCGGATCCGGGACAAGGGCCATCTGGATATTGCCATGATAAAAATGGCTTTGATTATCTTGTTTTCCACGCCATTTCAGTGAAAAAAGCCCGTTTATTACAATTCTGTCCCGGCTCGAATCAACCGTATGATTTAATAGTTCAATCGTATATTGAATGGATTCAAGGGCATTGAAATTGTTTTGGTATTGCGGCAAAAGCTGAACCAAGGGTTTTCCGTTTTCTGTCGCATTATCACTAAAAAAACTTAAAAATCGATTCAGATCCAGATCCTCGTAGGCTTTACAATAGCGGGAAATAAAATCGTTTAACTTGGCGTTGATTTGGAAAATATCGCTGCCACTTTCCTTTTCTGGCACTTCTTTATCATGATCTTGTGGATCAACATTATCGGTTTGTATTTCAAGTTGCATCGGCAAATCCGGTGACTCTACTTTCTCAGGCACTGGATCACGGTGGTCGTCGGCTTTTGCTACTTCCAAATGCTTCCAATAGCGGGAAATGAAATCATTTTCGTCAACGTGAAAGGTATCGGAGTCACTTTCACCTCCTGGCATTTCTTTATCAGTTTTTTGAATTTCTGAAGGTATTGAAACCAACAATGGCTGCTGAATAGCTGGCGGTTTTTCAATGGGTGGTTTTTTTTCTATAATTGATGGCTTTTTTATTTTCGCTTCTTCCAATTTGCGAATTTCTTCTTTTTGTTTTTGGATAACTGTCAATGTATTGACATTTATGGATTCGGATACATCCTTCTTTACCAACAGACCGTCCTCTTGTGTTTGCGGCTTTTTCTCTTTGGTTACTGTCTCAGGCTGGTCTTTTTTATTGTCAAAATCGGGTATGTCCAATTTTTGACTGTATTTGCGGTTATCGCTTAAAGATTGCTGCTGGATTACAAAATCAGCGATCAAAATGGTGCTTCCAAGAAACAGTACGATCGAAAGAACAGCAAAAACAGATTTTAGGGAAATGGTCTGAAAAAAGCCGGCAGAAAATTTATTACTCTTTGTTTTGGTATTTTCAGTCCATTTTGGGTAAATACTCTGTTTTCTTCTCAAGTCGTAATAATGACGAGAGGCTGGGTCGGATAAAACTTTATAGGCCTCATGGATAGCAATAAATTGATCTTGTTTTCCATTTAAGACATCAGGATGAAACTGCATGGCTTTTTTCCGATATGCTTTTTTAATGGCATCGGAATTTGCATTTGGTTTAATCCTAAGAATTTCATAATAATTTTCATGAATTGAATCAGGTGTTTCCGGATTTAACCCCAGGGCGGAGGCAACAGGTGTCAGCTTTTCCATGATTTTATCAAAAGAAAAACCTTGGCGGTGTGTTTCTTTTTTCAAATCATGATACATTCTCAGCAGATCCGGATTGCTGTTTTTATTTGCTTTTACCGCAGCCAGACAATAGGATAAAAACTGTTTGTTTGCAGCAATATGCCGGATAAGTTCAGGAGTGTCATCAACTGTTCCTGCCAGTTTAATAAACTTTTTGATAATTTCGGGATTCCCAGGTTTATGCAAGGGTTTTTTCCGAAAATATTTCATTAAAACTCCCTGTCTCTGAACTTATTGCCACGCCCCTTATTCATTATCCATGATTAATACTCGGATTATCTTCGGCAATTTTTTGTGGTTCACCATAATGATAGTTATAGGCCCGGTAATATTTGTAATAGGATCTATAACCATAGCGCTGGCTCAAATTGATTTTGTTGACAATGCATCCCAAAACAGTTCCCTGTACATTACTCATGGATTTTTTGAAATGCCGGAGACCATCCCGGGTAGTTTCTCCGATGCTGCTTACCAGTATAACGCCCCCCACCTGACGGGAAAGAACCAGGATATCAGCAAAACCAAGATGCGGAGGAGTATCAAGGATGATTCGATCAAATTTTTGAGCCAGTTTATTGAGCAGCCGGGTCATTCGGTTGGATGCCAGCAACTCGACAGGATTCGGTGGAATCGGGCCGGAAGGAATAAAGTAAAGATTGGGAATATCTGTTTTAAAAATAAAATTATTTTGATGCACCCCTGCCAGAAAACTTGATAATCCGTGGCCATTCTGGGTTTGCAATATGGATTTGAATACTTTGTGGAGTCGGGGTTTTCGTAAATCAGCGTCAATAAGCAGCACTTTTTCTCCGGCAATTGCAAAGGTTTGGGCCAAATTGGAGGCGATGGTGGTTTTACCCTCATTGGGTGCGGTGCT
>SKZT01000223.1 GCA_007127235.1 Desulfobacteraceae bacterium | reverse complement strand
TTAAGTTACCTCAAACGTCATTCAATTCATGTAACCAGAGAATAATTTTTATACCCTGGTTCCCACCCAAAGCATGGCAACGAGAAAAAAATGCAAAAGCACAGCTTTTGCACTCCTTCAACGAGTTCCCCCCAAATCCGTTATAACCAGTAAAAATTGCAGGTACTTGAAACCCGAAACTTGAGACCAAATGCTTTGGCACTTAATATAGCCTTCAAGAAAATGTTTGATTATTTTCCAGGCTAAAGGTGATGGTAAAGCAGGTACCTTTTTCCCGATCCAGGTTTATGGTTCCATTAAGTTGGTTTTCAGCCAGAAGAACAACAAGATTAAGCCCCAGGCTTTTGGTATTTCTCCAATCAAACTCTTTGGCAATACCAATTCCGTTATCACTGAAAATAAATTCTACAATATTGGGCTTTCGAACCTTTAATCGGATAATTATCTGACCATGCTCCTTTTCAGGAAATCCATATTTTAGAGAGTTTGATAACAGTTCATTAATAATTAACCCCAGCGGTGATGCTTGTTGAATTCCAATGGCCACCTTTTTGGCGTCCACTGTCAGTTTAATCCGATGAGAACCAGGGTGGTAGGATTGAAAAATATCACGGGCCAATTTAGAAATGTACGTATCACAATCAATAACAGAAAGGTTTTCCGACATATACAACATTTCATGAACCGAGGCCATGGATTTGATACGTCCCTGACAATCCATCAAAGCCTGTTTGGCATTTTCGTCTTTGTTTCTTATTATTTGAAGATTTAAAAGACTGGAAATAACCTGCATATTATTTTTAACCCGATGGTGTATTTCTTTGAGCAATGTTTCCTTTTCTTTCAAAGAAGTCTTTATGATCTTTTCAGCCTGCACCCTGTCGGTTATATCCAGCATGGCCCCAATCATGCGTATAGCCTGGCCTTGGGCATCTCGCAGCACATAAGCCCTGTCTATAACCTGAGCATAGCTTCCATCGGCCTTATAAAACCTGTATTCTTCCTGCCAGTGATTTTTTTCAGGATTGTTCACAACGGCAAAGAAGCCTTTTTCAACTCTTTGCCGGTCCTCAGGATGAACCCGTTTTACCCACCAGGCAGCAGTTTGAGGATGTTTCACGATGTCAGTCCATCCGAAGACCTCTGTTCCGGATTCATTCCACCGTTGTGAGTCGTTTAGGATATCCCAATCCCATATGACGTCATTGGTGGCTTTTTGGGCTAATCTCAGCCTTTCTTCACTTTCATTGAGTTTGCGCAGGGTTGCTTTCTGCTGGCAAATTGCACGGGAAAGTTTGATTTTGCTGTAACTCAGCGATGAAATCATAGCTGCAAGCTTGGCATAAAATGCCATGACAGCCTCGACTGTTTCATGGCTCCATCGGGGTACACAATCGATGGCTGCAAGATATTTTTCTTCATCGAATCCATATTGCCGGGCCTGGTTTCGAAAAATATCGTAATCCGGGACTTCGTTTTCGAAAAAAAATTGTCCCAGAAAAATATTGCCCAGGTGCCTTCCATCTATTTCAATGGGAGTTACCATATCCCACATATTGTTTCTACACCGATAAGCTTTAAAAGTTCCTGCCGGCACGCCATTGGAAAGTATAATGTCACTTTCTATACATTTTTGGCGTGTTTCAGGATGTTTCCTGTGATATTTTACACAGACGTCTTGCCAACCAATAGCAACCAAAATGTTTCCGGAAAGGTCAACTATCGCACTGCCGATATTTGTGGCCCGGTGAAAATCCCCCATCATGGATTGAAGTGAATGATGGTCAATAATATCGGCAAGGTTCAGTGTGCTAAGGTCTCCTTCCGGTTCAAGTATGGCCTTGAGTTTTTTTCTTACTGCTGCTTCACTTTCTCTCAGTGCTTTTTCCGCCTGCTTCCGATCTGTGATGTCAGTAGCAATTTCCAGCCTGACCATACGGCCATCTGTCCATTTTATGGCACTATCACGACATTCATACCATCTGCCGGTTTTGGTGTTGTTAAATTCCCACTGGTATACCCCTGTGGGTTGCCCATCAGCATCTATCAATTTGTGATTGGTACAAAATGAACAAGGGCCTTTTTGGCCTTTATGAAAAACCCGCCAGCATTTTTCTCCGATAATATTGCCGTGAATATTTTGAGTGAAATAGTTAGCAAATAATATTTCATAAGTCTCCATATCGGCAACATATATGCCGGCATCCATGCTGTCCAAAACTTTAAGCAGTCTTTGATGAGCTTCTTTGGCAGCAGCTTCCGCACGCTTTCGCCTGGTTATGTCGCGAACAATAACCTGATAGAAAAACTTATCATGCACCTGAATTTGCCTGATACTGGATTCCACCGGGAAACTGGTTCCATCGCGGCGCATGTGCCAGGTCTCATAAATATATCCGTTTTCCAGTGCAACTTTCTGCTGAACGGACTCATATGACGGACTTTTTTTTGAATCGCGCAGATTCTCAATGTTCATTTGAAGCAGTTCTTCATGCAAATAGCCGTATGTGATAATGGCACGCTCATTGGCCTCAATAATCTGTCCGCGTTTATCGGTTATCAGAATTATGTCATTGGCATATCTGGTTGAATATTCAAAAAGCTTCAAAATACTTCTTGCTCCTTCTTGGCAGGGGTTACCATGTTCCACAAAATATTTTTGCATTGATAACACCGATGATCAAGTTTTTTCTGTAATTCCGCTGTGCTGCACCCCAAAAGACAGATTGAGGATTATCTTTAATATTTTTGTGATATATGCTATGGTAAAGATTTAATTGTTTATATAGCTTTCCAGAAAAGGTATAGTTATAGATAATTGTTGAAATTATATCTCATTATTTTCTCGTGACTTTTAAAATTCAGTAAGATAGAATCTGACATTAGGATGTGTTATTTTTTTGAAACTCGATGTTCAAATTTAAATTTTTAAATATTTTCCTCAGGGTACTTGGATAACCATGAAAAGGCGGGGCTATAGGGGCTATAATGGAACAAATTGGCCCATGAAACAAAAAAGGGGTTAATTGCTATTGGCTAACCCCTTGATTTAATTGGTACGCCCGGCAGGATTCGAACCTGCGACCTACGGATTAGAAGTCCGTTGCTCTATCCAGCTGAGCTACGGGCGCTTGAAGTTGCTTTGACAGAGCCAGATAGCATAAACATTGTATAATGTCAAAACAAATAACAGATCCTTAAATTAGGATAAAGGTAAAAAAACATATGAAAGGTAAGCTCAATAAGTTAGATAAATATTTCAATTATGAACCGGCCTCCGGTGAAAATGAAAAAGCAGGTTCCGGTTCACAGAAAGCTGTTGTCAAGTATGATCCGCTTCAACGTTATCTTACGGAGATAAGTCATTACAGGCTGCTGACCCGTGATGAAGAAAGACAATTGGGAAAGAGAGTTCAGGACGGCGGAGACGATGAGGCTGCATATATTTTGGTTACCTCCAATTTAAGGCTGGTGGTTAAAATAGCTCTTGAATTTCAAAGGGTCTGGATGCAAAATCTTTTGGATTTGATCCAGGAGGGTAATATTGGCCTGATGCAGGCGGTCACCAAATTTGACCCTTATAAGAATGTCAAGTTTTCCTACTACGCATCTTTTTGGATCAAAGCCTATATTTTAAAGTTCATTATGGATAATTGGCGGTTGGTAAAAATCGGAACAACTCAGGGTCAACGAAAACTTTTTTTCAAACTTAAAAAGGAAAAACAGAAGCTGATTGACCAGGGCTTTGACCCAAAACCCAGGTTGTTGTCTCAACGCCTTGGCGTATCTGAAAAAGAGATCGTGGATATGGATCAGCGACTTGACGGATGGGATGTTTCCCTCGATGCCCCATTAAAAGAGGATTCTGAAACGGAAAGAATTGAGTTTTTAAATACCGAAACCGAATCTACAGAAGACCGTGTGGCAAAGAAGGAAATGGAAAACTTGCTGCACAACAAGATTGCCGAATTCAGAAAAAAGTTGAACAAACGGGAACTGGAGATATTTGAACAGCGCATTTTTTCAGATTCCCCGGTTACTCTTCAGGAAATCGGCGACCGGTATAAAATATCCAGGGAGCGGGTAAGGCAGGTGGAAAAGGCAATTTTGAAAAAAATGCGGGATTTTTTCAAGAAAGAAATTCCGGACTTCGCATCTTATTCCGAAGAAGTTGAAGGTGATTAACATTAAAGTATTTATATAAAAAAGAATCGACGACTTATGTATCCGATATACCTGAAAAGATGGGGCCTTTTATTGGCTTTCATGGTTTGTTTTTTGCACCCCGGGTGCACAGCACACCAGGAACCAAGACCGGTGAATGTAAACGTTAACAAAAATTATGATCAGCCGGCCAGCAAATACTATTACTTTACAGAAGCTCAGTTTGCTCTTCTGCGGCAAAATTTTGACAGAGCACAAGAATACATGGAAAAAGCATTGACCAAAGATCCGGATTCCGTGTACCTCATGAATGAACTTCTATCCATTTATCTTCAAAACAGAGAAAATGAGAAAGCGTTTTATCTTGCCGGTGAAATTCTGGAAAAACAACCCAACGATCTTCACACTCTTAACATTTACGGGCGGATTAGCCACGCATTGGGAAGAGTCAGCGAAGCTGCCGAAGCTTATGAAAAAATTCTGGTTGAAGACCCTGCACGCCAAAATATATATCTCTTATTGGCAGACCTGTATTTGAAAGAGGAAAATCCTGAAAAAGCCGGCGAAATACTCCGTCAACTGCTCGCACTTTTTCCTGAATCTTTTGCAGGCCATTACTATCTTGGAAAAGCCTATATGGCCCGGGGGCAATTGGATAAGGCTGAAGAGGAGTTCAAAAAAACCCTGAAACTGAATCCCGACCTGGAAGAGCCCCGGTTTGCACTGGTAGAGCTTTATGAACAATGGGAAAAAACTGAAAAAGTTGAAAAGCTCTATCAGGAAATTCTGATCCGTGATCCTGAAAATGTGCGCGCAGCTTTTGAATTGGGCTATTATTATCACCAGACAGGAAAAACGAAAGACTCTCGTTTTCTTTTAGGCAGTCTCGGAAAAAGAAGCGATAGCGAACCAGAAATTATCAGAACACTAGCCACATTGTACCTTGAAGCAGAGCAGTACGATAAAGCAGCAGTGATTATCGATGGAATGCTTTCCGGTTCGCCTGACAGCTCCGATCTTCATTATCTGGCGGGCGTTATAAACCACGAATTGGGCAATGATGATAAGGCTATAGAGCATCTTGAGAAGGTTGATCCTGAGTCCCGTTTTTTTAACAATGCAATTATGCATATCGCTTTTCTTTATCAGCAAAAGGAAAAAGTCGATAAAGCCATCGACTATCTTTACAACGCACTTGAAAAATCACCGGAAGACAGTGATCTTTTTCATTATCTGGGGCTTTTATACGAAGATATCGAAAAATATGAAGAGGCCAAAAAAGCTTTAAAGCAAGGAATTGATATTGATCCGGGAAATGCCAAGCTTCATTTCCGCCTCGGTGTAATTTATGACAAAATGGATAGAAAAGAAGATTGCATCGAGCAAATGAAAAAGGTGATCGCGTTGGAACCGGACAATGCCAGTGCCTTGAATTATTTGGGATATACCTGGGCTGATATGAATCAAAACCTTGAGCAAGCCGAAGTTTTGATCAAAAAGGCCATTGAGCTGAAACCTGATGACGGTTATATCACCGACAGTCTTGGATGGGTTTTTTACCGGCAGGGTCGTTACGAAGAAGCCGTTGAAGTGCTTCAAAGAGCTGTTGAGTTGGTTTCCGATGATCCGATCATCCTGGAACATATGGGGGATGCCTATTTAAAAGTCAGCCAGAAAAATAAAGCCTTGAAATTTTATAAAAAGTCCCTGGAAGTTAAAGAACCCAAAGATAAGCCTGAATTGGAGAAAAAAATTCAGGAACTCATGGATTCTCTTATGCAAGAAGGGCTTTACAATAATGAAATGCAGGTCCAATGAAACTGAGCCTGAGCCTTAGTCTCATTTTAATATGGGTCATCATTGGTTTGACCGGGTGCGGACGCATGATTGCCACCATGCATCAGGTCCCATACGATCCCCAAATCAGCTATCAAGCACAGCAACTTCTCCATGAGGTGTTTGAAAAAAATCCGGTTCCGGATACTTTTAAAGGTATCGGTAATTTCAGAATTGCTCAAAATCATCAAGTGGAAAAAGGTCGGATGGCGTGGATGGCATCTGGTTCAGATAAGCTTCGAATCGAGATTTTAACGCCTTACGGGCAACCCGGGGTTGGTTTTTCCACGGACGGACAGTATGCTTATGCCGCTGTTTATTCAGAAATGCGCTTTTACAAAAGGACGATTTCCGGTTTGATGCTCAAAGAGTTTATTTCCATTTCTGTAAAGCCGGAAGAGATCATTTCACTTTTTCGCGGGCGACCTCCGCAGGTTGAATATTCATTCATTTCCATGGTTGAACCTGAAAAAGTTTCAGGGCCCATGATTGTGATACAGGAAAAGTGGTGGAAAGGTCATCAAAAAATTTATCTGGATAAAAACGCGGATCATATTCGTGCCATAGAAGTATATGATGGTTCGGGCGACATGAAATATAGAGCCGATTTTTCGAGGTTCACAACGGTAAACGGTGTCCGTTTGCCTTATTTGCTGGAAATTTCCAACGCAGAGGGGACAACTGTGGAATTGCTTGTGAACAGGTATTGGCCCCATGAAAAAATTGATCCCTCGAGTTTTGTCATAAAACCCCCCGGAAGTTAAAAATGTCAGGTGAGGCCAACATACGCTTTGCTCTGGAAAGTTCTCTGGGAAAGCTGAGCAAATGGCTTCGGATTCTGGGTTTTGATTCGATTTATGTCCCCGGTATTCCTGATGAATCATTCTTTTCTTATGTGCAGGAGGGCAGAATTATTTTGACCCGCACCCGGAAAATCCGGGACCAAAACCCGGGGCATCGTCTTCTATTTATCGTTTATAACGATCCCCGGGATCAGCTAAAGCAGGTCGTTTCAGATTTAGACCTGGAGCTGTCCGATACAAATCCCTTTTCCCGATGCATCCGCTGCAATTGTTCCCTTTCTCAAATTTCCAGAGATAAAGTCCGAAGTCTTGTTCCCGATTATGTATATGAAACCCGGTTTAAATTCAGCCAATGTCCGTGCTGCCGCGGAATATATTGGCCGGGTACCCATTATGAAAGAAGCATTAAAATGGTCCGGGAGCTTTTTACAAGACGATGCTTTTAACCGATGGCCGCTTTATTTGCGACATTTCGCTTCATATGCCGCTGCTGAGCCGAAAGGATTGTTTTGCGAAGCCTGATGGCTTTAGGCGTAATTTCCACAAGTTCGTCTTCCCTGATAAAATGAAGAGCCCTTTCAAGGGTCATGGGGCGAAGGGGTGCCAGCACAATATTTTCATCTTTTCCGGCAGCCCTCATATTGCTCAGCTTTTTTTCCTTTGTGGGGTTGACATTAATATCATTATCCCGGTTGTGCTCTCCGACGATCATCCCTTCATAAACCGGATCGCCCGGTACCACAAAGAGCTGGCCGCGAGGCTCCAGGTTAAACAAAGCATAGGCCACCGCAAACCCTTTTCTGTCCGATACGATACTTCCGGTAAAACGAGTGGAAAAATCACCCCGGAACGGACCATAACCCTCAAAATAGCCATTGATAATTCCGGTACCCCGCGTGTCGGTTAAAAATTCATCCCGAAACCCGATAAGGGATCTTGCGGGAACCGAAAATTCAATGCGGACACGACCCCTTCCGTTATTTACCAGATTGGTCATCATGGCTTTTCGGATAGAGAGTTTTTCAGTGACAACACCCAGAAAGGTTTCATCGCAGTCGATAAAAATATGTTCAATGGGCTCAAGATGTTCTCCGTTTTCATATTTGAATATAACCTGAGGGCGTCCCACGGAAAGTTCAAAACCTTCCCTTCGCATGGTTTCAATTAAAATAGCCATTTGAAATTCCCCCCGGCCTTTCACCAGAAATGTTTCCTGATCCCCGGTCTCCTCCATATGAATTGCAACATTTCGCAGGGTTTCTTTGTAAAGCCGCTCACGGATTTTACTGGATTGAACAATTTTTCCCTCTTTGCCCACTAAGGGAGACGTGTTGATGGTAAATTTCATAAAAACCGTCGGGTCTTCAACGGTAATTCGCTTAAGGCACTTAGGTGCTTGTCCGGTGCAGATAGTATCCCCGATTTTCACATTGTCGACTCCGGAAAGGACAACGATATCTCCCGGTGTTGCCATATCCACTTCCTTAAGGCTCACACCTTCAAAACACTGAAGCCTTGATACTTTCAAATGGGTTCGGGAACCACCTTCGCCAATACAAATCAGTGCATCATTGGATTTGGCTTTACCGTGAAAAATTTTTCCCACAGCCAGTCTTCCCAGGTAATCAGAATAACCCAGATCTGCCACAAGCATTTGAAAAGGCTCAGATGGATCATAGACCGGCGAAGGTATTTTTTCGATAATGGTATCTAGAAGAATGTGAATGTTTTTTCCAGGTTCATTCAAACTTTTTTGGGCGATACCATCTTTTCCAATGGCGTATAAAACAGGGAAATCAAGCTGCTTATCGGTGGCATCAAGATCGATAAACAGATCATAGACTTGATCCAGAACTTCATCACAACGAGCATCATGACGGTCGATCTTATTGATGACCACAATGACGGGAATTCTCATTTCAAGGGTTTTTTTTAATACAAAACGGGTCTGGGGCAGGGGGCCTTCAGAAGCATCCACCAAAAGAAGGGCACCATCTGCCATTGAAAGCGCTCTTTCAACCTCTCCGCCGAAATCTGCGTGACCGGGTGTATCGATGATATTAATTTTAATGTTTTTCCAGATCACCGAACAGTTTTTGGCTGCTATGGTAATACCCCGTTCCCTTTCCAGGTCCATATTGTCCATGAGCCTTTCGTTGATCTGAGCACCCTCTCGGAAAACTCCGCTTTGTCGAAGCAGAGAATCCACCAGCGTGGTTTTTCCATGATCAACATGGGCGATGATAGCCAGGTTTCGAATGTTTTCGTTTTTAAGCAGTGTTTTTGTTGGCATAGATTATTAGAAGTTCGTAGTTCAATGTTCAGGTTAGAATAATACTAATAGTGAATAAAAGCAAGGAGTGCAAAAGCTGTGCTTTTGCATTTTTTTGCTTCAAAAATAGTTAGGGTACATTCAATTAATTCCCGTTAACCATGTAGGGGCGGGTTCCAAACCCGCCCTTGTTTCAATCGCCCCGGAAGATGCTCGGTCTGTCCGGCATCGTTAGACCACGTTGCCAAACTGAGCCTGTTTAATCATCCGGGTATTTGGCCGGCAGAATGATGGTTACGGCAAACCCTGACGGTTTTAAATTTTTGGCGGTAACGGATCCTTTGCAGGTTTCAATACATGTTTTTACGATAGCCATTCCAAGTCCTACCCCTCCGCTTTCCCTTTTTCTTGACGGCTCGGTTCTATAGAACGGCTCGAAGAGCTTGTCAAGGAATTCATCGGCAACGCCAGGTCCTGAATCCACGACATCGATAATGATATTGCCGGCATGTTTTGCTGCTGAAACTTTAATGGGACCGTAATGGCCCGCATACCGAACGGCGTTTCTGATCAGGTTGGCCAGGGCCCGGGTTAGAAGTTCGGGAGCAGCATAAACGGTCATTTCATGCGGAACATCGATGATTATATCAATACCCTTTTGTTTTTCGCGGTCCACAGCTTTTTGAACAACCTTTAGCAGGTTGGTCTTCAAAAGCTTTATTTCCTTTGGCATCATTTCTGCGCGGGAAAAAGAAAGTAGTTCATTGACCAGATTGGACATGTGGGTCACATCTTCTGAAACATCTCTCAGGCGGCCGCGACTGTTTTTGTCGACCATCTGCTCGAGAATCGCCAGACCCAATTGAATTCTGGCAATGGGAGATCCCAGTTCATGAGCCACATCACCCAGAAAACGTTTTTGCCCATTAACATATCCAGACAATCGTGATGTCATATGATTGATGGCTCGCCCCAGACGTCCGATTTCATCTGAGCCTGGCGCATGGATTTTGACATCAAACCTGCCCATGGCGATTTTTTCAGTGGCCTTTGTCATCCGCTCCAAAGGCTTGGTAATTTTCCGCACTAAGGGGATCCAAAAGAGCACGGATAACAACAACACCAAAACGGTTGCACTGATCCATGGTGCCGGGTCGAAAAAAAAGCCTTTTCCGGTAATCGAATCTGATACCGCCAGAAGCATGGCCGGCCTGGGTGGACCATGACGTTGCAGGTGAACAGGAATAATAATGCCTGCCCAATATTTTGTGGGATCTTGTGTGCGAATCATCAGCCTGGGACTGAAACGGCGCGATTGTTCGGATTCATCAGATTCGGATAATTTTTCCTGATGGTTTTGTTTACCTAAACCTCTTTTAGGACGATCTCTAAAAGCCCTGCTGTCCTCGATAGCGGTCATGACTTTGGGAGGAATGATTATTTCCTCGGGTGACACAATTTGATTCGGATTTATAACCACTATAAAATCTATCTGATAAATTTCGGAATACCGCAAAAGAACATCAGACCATTGATTAAAAGATGTTTTTCCAAGTTCATGGGCAATGAGATTTCCGGCAATGCGCATACGATCTCTGACTTGTCGTCCTAAGAAACTTTCCAGATCCATTTGTGATTGTGCAGCGAAAAAAATTCCCAGTACTCCTGCGATAAAAGCAAGGTTTAGAAAAAACCATGACAAAATCTTGGCAAATAATGTGGAAAAAGGTTTCATTTATTCTGCTTTTCCGGATGAATAAACATGTATCCTGCAGAGCGCACAGTTCTAATATAAAGCGGTTCCCTTGGATTATCACCCAATTTACGTCTTAGTGATGATATATGCACATCGATGGATCGGTCAAAAACATCATAATCTCGTCCGGCAACAGCATCCAGAAGCTGGTCTCTTGTCAGCACCCGTCCCGAAGCATTTACCAAAGTTACCAGAAGATCGAATTCGATAGGGGTCAGCACCAGGGTTTCACCTTTCAATCGGACACTGCGGGATGCCTTGCTGATGTGCAGATCACCGAATACTTTAAAAGTGTTATCCGGACCCTGGACCTCGGCTTGTTCGCTTTTCCAATACCGGCGGGTTACAGCCCTCAGCCGCGCCAGCAATTCACGTGTTGAAAAGGTTTTAGGCAAATAGTCATCGGCTCCCAATTCCAGTCCCACGATTCTGTCTGTTTCGTCCCCCATGGCCGTGAGCATCAAAACAGGAATATCCGATTTTTTTCTAAGCTGCCTTAATACTTCGAAACCGTCCATTTCAGGAAGCATAACATCGAGGATAAGGACATGGAAATTTTCTGAAAGTGCTTTATCAAGCCCCTCTGTTCCCGAATGTGCGGCCTTCACCTCATAGCCCATCGGACCCAGATAATCCTTTACAAGCCGGCACAGCTTAATGTCATCATCGATAATCAGCACTTTTGTTGCGGCAGGTGAAGTTTCCGAATTCATAGTTTATTTTCTCTCCTGCGTTATCAATTCACTCTAAATTCATAATGCAATTGAAGGTGTTGTTGCAAATGCATTTACATAATCTTTACAATTTTCAATTGGTTTCAACATAAATTCTTTACGTGAAAACTTTATCTTATACCCAAAACCGAGGAAAAAATCCTCATAAACATCAGCAAAAAAAATAGGAGGTATTTCTCATGATGACAACAAAAAGTAACCGAAATTTCATGAAGTTGGCGGTTTTAATGTTAATTGGTATTTTCCTGGTTCCTTCCCTTGCTTGGGCATACAGACAGGGCCCCGGTAAATGGGAAAGAGGTATGGGGTCATGTATGATGTCAATGAGAGGGACCGGCTTTTGTGTCTGGAATAATCCCGAGATGATTGAAAAGCTCAACTTGACCGATGAACAGGTGAACCATCTGAAGGAAGCCGATTTTGCTCTCAGGAAAAACTTTCTTGAAAAAAAATCGCAGATGAATCATTTCAAATTGGAAATGCAAAGGGCCTTTGTACAGGAAAACATTAACGATTCCGAGATTCTTGAATTGGGGCAAAAGATGGCCGGCATTCAATCAGAAATGTTTATGAATCGCGTTGAATCCAGGTTGGAACTTAAAAACATTTTGACCGATGAACAGTTCAAAATGCTGGAAACCACACCCATGGGCAAACTTGAAAGGGACAGAGGTTTTGGAAAATACCATGGCAAGATGAAAGGCCACTGGAAAAGAGACATGATGTAATAAAAGGGGGGACAGGGGGGATTTGAGACGTTTGTTAAATCCCCCTAAATCCCCCTTTTCCAAAGGGGGACTTGCTGTACCACCCTTAGGTTAACGCTGGGGTGATAAAAATTGTCACAAAATTGGCCTGAAAAATCCTCTGAGTTTTGTTCCGCTGCATAGTTCTTAGATACCAGGTGTCAGGTGTCAGGTGTCAGGTGTCAGGTGTCAGGTGTCAGGT
>SKZT01000066.1 GCA_007127235.1 Desulfobacteraceae bacterium | reverse complement strand
GATTTCAACACCATTTTCGGTAGATGGAAATCCTGAAGGAAGATTATCCAGATGCTCAGCCAGTTTATAATAAACATTGTCGTTCATGATTATTTTTTCACTTTGTATTATCTTGAGTTTTCGGAAAGTCGGGTTACACTCGAACCATTTAACCGAGTTTGAGGGATATAGCAAGGGAGCATGCCCTGTTTCTTCCAAAAATTTCACGTCATTGAAGGGAAAGCTTACCGGCATCAACCGAAATTTCCGGGAAGTGAAGGGTCATATAGCCATTTAATACCATCCTTCCGGTGTTTTTTTCAGGTTAAACCAAATTCGTACTGTAAAACTTTTGTAAAAGTCAGCATTCTTGTTTGCATTTATCAACAATTTAATCTATGAATTCAAACTTAAGTGGTTATATTAAAGGTCATAAAAAGTATAAGGAGGAACATTGGATTTTCCCACATTAAAGATTGGAGATATTGTCTGTCCCGTGCCGATCGTCCAAGGGGGCATGGGGATTGGCATTTCGTTGTCAAAGCTGGCTTCGGCAGTTGCCAATGAAGGAGGAATCGGGGTTATCGCCGGTGCCATGATTGGTATAGGAGAGCCGGATGTGACCAAAGACCCTGTAGAAGCTAACAACAGGGCACTGCGAAGAGAAATCAGAGAAGCCCGCTCTTTGACCGGGGGTATCATTGGTGTAAATATCATGGTGGCCTTAACCCATTATCCGGACCTTGTTAAAACTTCCATTGAAGAAGGTATCGACATTATTTTTTCCGGAGCCGGTCTTCCCATGGATTTACCCGGATATTTGACAAAGGGATCCAGAACAAAACTGGTGCCCATAGTGTCTTCGGCCCGCGCAGCCAAGCTGATATGTCAAAAATGGATAAACAGGTTCAATTATATTCCGGATGCTTTTGTTGTTGAGGGTCCCAAAGCCGGTGGGCATTTGGGATTCAAGGAAAGCCAGATCGATGATCCTGATTTTACTTTGGAACGGCTGGTCAAGAATGTTGTCGAAACAATTAAGCCTCTGGCCGAAGCTCATAACACCCCTATTCCCATCATTGCGGCAGGCGGAGTGTATACCGGTGAAGATATCCGTTATTTTCTTAATCTCGGGGCTTCTGCTGTACAGATGGGGACACGTTTTGTGGCCACACATGAATGCGATGCCGACCTGAGTTTTAAACAAACTTTTCTTGCAGCCGGGAAAGAAGACCTTGTGATCATCAAAAGTCCCGTGGGAATGCCGGGAAGAGCCTTGCGGAATAAATTTTTAGATGACGTTGGAGCCGGGGGCAAAAAACCTTTCAGGTGTCCTTACCATTGTGTCAAGACTTGCAACCCCTCCAAAAGTCCTTACTGCATCACACTGGCTTTGTCAGGGGCAAAAAAAGGAAAATTCAAATACGGTTTTGCCTTTGCCGGCTCCAATGCTTACCGGGTTAACAAGATCGTTTCAGTCAAAGAACTTATGGATTCTCTTCATGAGGAATATCGACAATCTTTTTCGGATTCAAAAGATAACGTTTCCGCCGAACTGAATTGTGATATTGATTCATGTGGAAAGGTTGCCGCAATTTTATAAGATTACATGATTGCAATCTTCTTTTAAAATCGGCGGGTTGCTATTCCTCTTTTGTTGATCCCGGACCCGTCAGCGGCCTAAACATTTTTTTGGTTGCACCACAAACAGGACAACACCAGTCATCACCTAATTCTTCAAAATAAGTACCTTTTTTTATCTTTCGTTTCCGGTCGCCTCTATCCGGATCATAAATACAACCGCAGTTTACTGTCTGGCACTGGTACATTTCTTCGGGGTTTGCCATTTTTATCCTCCTTTGTTTTTTAGATGACGAGGTTTGCAGCCTTTGGTCATCATTTTAATTCCATCAGTTTTTCAGCAATTTTCGAGTAGGCTTCTGTTACCGGAGAATCCTTATATTGGTCAAAAAATGAAATTCCGGTATCTTCGCATGAAACCACTCTTGGGTCAAAGGGAATCTTGCCCAAAAAATTTAAAGAAAGTGTCTTTGCCAGTTTTTCTCCCCCGCCGCATCCGAACAAATCCAATATTTCACCACAGTGAGGACATGCAAGCCCACTCATATTTTCGATCAGTCCGAAAATGTCAATTTTAACCAGCCGGCAAAAATTGATTGATTTTCTCACATCGGCAAGGGAGACTTCCTGAGGTGTGGTCACGATGATAGCCTTGGCATCGGTTATGGTCTGCACGACAGTCAAAGGTTCATCTCCGGTGCCTGGGGGTGAATCGATTATCAGAAAATCCAGATCCCCCCATTCCACATCACCAATAAACTGGCGTATGGCCGAATATTTAATGGGACCTCTCCAGATAATAGCATCATCTTTGCTGACACTGAGGGCTTCAATAGAAACGACACTTAAATGGTCCGAATATTTCAAAGGTTTCAGCTTGTTTCCGGCACCGACATCCAGCATACCACCAAGACCCAGCATTCGGGGGACATCCGGCCCGTGAAGATCAACATCCATAATACCGACCTTGGCACCTTTCCCGGAAAGTGCGATTGCCAAATTAACAGAAGTACTGGTTTTACCAACACCTCCTTTTCCACTCATGACTATGATTTTATTTTTGATTTTGTGAAGCGAATTTTTTACGGCCGCATCCTGGTCTGCCTTGCTCCGGCCCTTATTTACCGCGCAACCGCTTTGCTGATTTTCATTTTCCATCATTTTAAATCTCCCCTAACAATTCAAAATTTTAACTCTCATCTGTTTTCAAAATGCGATGAAATTTTTCATCATTGCATTCCGGACATGCTTCAGGCCTGCCTGTACCTTTTGGTTCTTCCCATCTGAACTCACATGCCGTGCACCTGAAAATTCGAGGGCCGGTTACGATACGAAAATTACCCCCTTCCACATTGATAGCTTTACCGTTAATCAAAGCATCCGCAAGGGTTTTTCTGGCCCGCTGCAGTATGCGGCCAAAAGTGGCCCTTGAAACACCCATCTGGCGGCCTGCTTCCTCATGAGACATCCCCAAAAGATCGGCCAACCTGATGGCCTCCCTTTCATCCACCGTAAGCTTGACCTCTTCCAGATCCATCATAGGAATTCCTCGGGGTTTAAAATAACTGACTTCCGGATTATATGCTACATAACGGTCCTTTTGGGGTCTTACCATCCTCAACTCCTTTTATGAGTAAATGCTCATAACAAAATTATTCTGTAGGGCCGGGTTCCAAACCCGCCCTTGTTCCAAGTTTCCCGAGTGTTGCATTGTGCCATCTATATTAAGCTCCCTCAAGCGTCATTCAATTCATGTAACCAGAGAATAATTTTTGTACCCTAGTTCCCACGCAAAGCATGGCAACGGGAAAAAAATGCAAAAGCACAGCTTTTGCACTCCTTCAACAAGTCACCCCCAAATCCGTTATAATCAGTTTTTTTTCAAGATTTTCAAAAAAATGTCCGGGGCTTCCTTTAACGGCAAAAAAGGACACACTATTTGAAACTGAAAAATGCTCTGAATTTTCCATTCCCAGCAGATGGGCACCGTTTTTTGACGAACAGCTCAAGGCCTGTTCAAGGCTAAAGCCGGCTTCCATAAAAAGTCTGAGTTCTTCTATAATTGCGTGTCCGTGGTTTACGCCCATGCTTCCCGCATCGGTACCCACAGCCATTTGAACACCCAGTTTTTTGGCAAGGGCCATTTGGTTCAACTGGTGTTCAAGATACTTTCGGGCTGCACAAGCTTCTGGGCTTTCGGGTTGAAGCGTATTGGCATAAGCTTTCATGGTGCAGGCGGTAGGCACCCAACAGGTGCCATAATCGGCCATACGTTTAAAATTGTCTTCACCGATAAAAAATCCGTGTTCAACGGACCGGCAACCGGATTCCACAGCTATTTTTACGGGCTCATACCCATTGGCATGCACCATTACCGGCAGATCATGGTCTTGGGCCACTTTTACCGCTTCCTTCATTTCCTCCAGACTAAACTGCGGCAAGGTTTGCTTGCCGAATTTTTTTAAGCTGTTGATGCCCGAATTAACAATTTTTATATGATCCGGCCGAATGGGATAAAGCTCAAGCAATTCCTTTTGAATGGCTTCTGCGAGTGTTTCCCCTTTTTGGGGTGACCGACCTATTAATTTTCCATACCGGCCCTGCCGTTTCCATGCTTTTCCTGCCACTTTCATATGAAGAGGCATTTTCTGGAAATCAAAACATTGGTTCCGGTAACGCATGGCATGTCCCAGATGATCCCCGCCATCTCTGACCGCAACGATTCCGTAGGACATATGGTTATAAATATGGGCATCAATAACCGGTTTGATTTCCTCAAAATCTGCCTCCAGTTGATGCTGCCTCACCTTTAAATCCGGAGTACCGGACATGGACAAATGAACATGGGAGTCCACCAGTGCCGGTAAAACGGTATAGTCAGAGAAATCGGCATAGCCTTTTGCGGTTTTTTGAAAGTGTATTTTTGATTCTGAATCGCTTTTAACAATCTTTACAACCGCCCCTTTCTCTATTTTTATTATGACATTTTTTAAAGCCGGTTTACCGGTGCCGTCTATCAGCCATCCGGCAAAAATCAATGCGTTTCTTATCATGATTGTTTCCTGTTTAACATGTAAACCCACAGCCGGTGCAAAAAAACCTGTGCGAATGTGTACCCTTCCCTACTTGGGGCTCGGTTGGGCTTCACGGGCCAATAGATGAAAAAATGTCTGAACAAACTTTCCTGAGACAACATCCACCAGGGGAAAAGAGATTTTTTTCTGTTTTGAAAAACTACCGCTCAGAGCAAGAAAAAGCCCTTTGGAGAGTTCCTCCGCATTTTGCCGGCAAATACTTATAAAAGCCTCACATTCTTTGTTTTTAATCAGGTCACTGAACCGGCAAGCCAAAGGCCGGGAATCATAGACCAGGCATTGGTTTTTTTCTGAAAGGGGGCACAGGATATTTTTTTTCTCATAGGACTGAACAAGATCAGCCTCTTGTTGTATTTCAGCTGGTATATTGATTCCCCGGAGGGTCTGTGAAACTTGAACTGCTCGTTGGATTACTGTTAATCGGTCTTTGCTGCTGAGTTTCCGGTTGAAACGATGGGTAAGATATGCCGCTTCGATCAGGCTGACTTCCACATAGTGAGTACAGCATTCCATGTGGTCATGGCCGCAAAAGCCATGTTCCGGGTTTTGTTTTTTGAATTGCTGGTGGACTCTGTCGAGCAGTTGTTCATAATCCTCAAAAAAGGGGCTGAGGTCAACCAATTGTTTCCATTCCAGAGACGGCTCCCTGATAGTCAGACGCCCTTCCTTTTTGCCCAATTTACGGATAAACCACCACTGGTTAAAATTTGCGGGCTGGGATCGCAAAGTTTTGATTTTTTTTTTCACCAGTTTACTTCCCAAACCCCGGCGCAAGAGGTAAGCTGAGAGAATCGTTCCGGTACGTCCGATTCCGTGCCGGCAATGAAGATAGACTTTTTTGCCCAGATAAATGGCTTCATCCATCCAGGCCAGGGCATTTTCCAGAGCTTGCAATTGCGGGGCCTCTTCATCTTCGATGGGCAGATAGTAGACTTCAAAACCTTTTTCGGCTTCAATATTGTGAAGGTCACAGTATTCTGCGCAAAGATTCATGATGGCATCGATTCCCTGCAGCTTAAGGCTGTCAAGGTGTTCATAGGACATGGGGGCGGGTCCTGTTGCTAAATTGGGTGTGACCCAGTAAACAGGATAATCAATGGTTATGGTCAAGGGATACTCTCTTTCATGCGCCATTTGTTTAATATACTTTCGGCCATTTCCAATGCATGTTCCCGGCTGTCAAAAGCCATGTCCGCCAAAGGTGTGTATCCCAGCAGATAACCCAGGACATTGAGCCGGAATTCGGTTGCGTTGCGGCTTAACCTTTTACATTCAGCTTCCAGCATGTCTTCCCTGATACTAATACGAAAATCAAAGTCTTTTAGAACCCGATCAATCATATCCAATCTCCACATTTTTTTTTCAGGTGTGCCTCCTCCCCCTTTGAATCTGAACTGAATGTAATTTTCTTCTGCCCGTTTTCCCGATAGGGTGTCCAACACCGCAAAATGATATCCGAAACGCAGCAACAAGTGAGCATAATGCTTTGCCAGAAGTGCATAGCTTCCGAGAAAAGAGGATTTAAGACTCATAATTCCTCCGCTGACCTTGTCGAAACGCTCCCAGTCCATATGAATCAGACCTTTTGGCCATGAAATATCCGCGTCAGTCAATCCAGCCCAGACAGCTTTCATAGGCAGGCTTTCAAAATGTTCCGGGGTAACGCTTTTCAGGTTTCGGGCATTTTCGGCCAACCCTCTATCGAGGTCCAGCACGTGCATAACGATGGGAATATCAGTTTCCAGAGGCTTAGTTTTTCGCATACCCGGTCCATCGGTATTGACCAAAGAAAACATCTCCTGTGTTCCTTTCTCGTGCACGTATCGCACCAGGTCGTGAAAACTCCGGCAATTCTGAGGGGAAAAGTCTGATAAAGAAGGATCTGTCAACTTCAATGAACTGATTAGCGGCAACAATGGCTTCAACTTTTTCTGAAAGGGTGGGGTCAGTTCTGTTTGCTGTTGTTTATTCCAGGAAATCAGTTCTTCAACGGTTCCCTCATAAACCGCCCCCCGGTAAGCATCAACGGTAACCATTTGTCCCGGCTGAAGGCAATCGGACATATCACCTGTTCCGACAACGACCGGCAAGCCGAATTCCCTGGCCACAGAGGCAAAATGGCCAACTTTGCTCCCTTCCCGGGCAATGATGGCACTGACTCTATTTATGATGCTTGCCAATGAGGGTGGGATTCTGCGGGTCAACAATACCGCATTTTCGGGAACATCTTCCATTTGCGCGTCATCGGTAAGGAAATAAACGGCTCCCGAAGCAACGCCCTTACTCACAGGACTGCCTGTTTTCAGCAATAAAGAATCATGGTTTTCAGGAACCGGTGGTGCGGAATCCAGGGCATAAAGGTTTGTTTTCTTCAATTTTGCTCCGGAAGGTTGCGTCAACTCCTGTAATTTCGGCAATCCTCGTGCTCCGGGTATGGGTCTTGATTGCAGCACAAAAAGTTTATTATTTTGATCCTGGACCCATTCAATATCCTGTGGCGCTTTGTTAAGAGACTCCAGTTCAAGACCCCATTTTGCCAGAACAGTTGCGGATTGGTCATCCAGACAAAGGTTTTTTGATTTGTTTTGAACCCCATTTTGTGAAGATGACGGGTTATTTTCAACTGCCGGGTGCCTGGCCAAAAAAGACGTTGGGTCATGCCGGGAAATAAGGAAAACATCAGGATTTGTGGTGCCATCCACAAGGCGACTGCCGGGACCGGTCACAGCAAAAATGGCCAGGCAGGCCCCCTCGCACATATCCATCGGATCCAGGGTATAGACCACTCCGCTTGTCCGCGCATCGATCATGGGAATAAAAAGCACTGCCATGGGTGTTTCCGCATCGCTGATACCGTTATAGAGCCGGTAGGTCAAGGCTCTGACAGAGAATTTACCTGCCAGCACAGTTTTATAGGCGTTAAGAATGTCCTCAAAACTTACATCAAGTACTGTTTCAAACTGGCCTGAAAAAGACACCTCTCCGTCCTCCCCCCTGGCGCTGCTGCGGACAGCCATGGTGCGAAAGGCGGTTTCGGCCTTCATATTTTCCATCACGGAAAGGATGCCCTCTTTAATTTTTGGGGGGACAGTTCCTTCTAAAATTGCCCTACGCATTTTGGATGCAGCCTTTTGAAGGTGTTGAGGCCTCTGAAGATTAAGGGTTTTGAGCTGTTTTCCGATAAATCCGTGGAGATTGTTTTCTTTCAGATAGCTATGGTAAGCGTTTACGGTCACAACAAAACCGGGGGGGACAGAAACGGCTGTTTCTCTGATAATGCGCGCAAGGCTGTACGCTTTGTTACCCACCTGTCGGGGGTATTCCGACGCTTGTTTCAGGGTAAGCACATAGGGAGGAATTTTTTTCCCCCGGTAATGGGGAATTAAATAAAACGTTTCCCGGCAGATGCGATTATATGCAGGTAGCAGATCCGGATATGCACCTGGCCGCATTTGTTCCGGGCAATCAATAAGTTGTCCCACAGCGTCGGCTATGTTTTGAACCAGCCTGGATATTTGTAACCAGTCCACTATGACCGGGCCATGGACAATTTCCTCAAACCGGGTGATCAGCCGGAGACATTTTCTGTCCTCGCGCAGGAGCTGCTGATAGAAGCCGAACTGCCTGCGTGCCGATTCATCCGGAACGAAAAAACGTTCAGCCCATTTTTTGATTTTTTTCAGGGTCATCACTATAGTTTGTTCAGAATTTGTTCGGTTTTTTCTTCCAGTTCATTGATATCAATGGGTTTGACGCAGTATTCATCGGCCCCAAGCTCAAGAGACTCCTTTGCCGTTTCCAGGGTGGGATAACCGGTAAGCATCATCACCCGTATACCGGAATTGATTTTTTTCAGTTCTCTCAAAACATCCACCCCGCTCATCTTTTTCAATTTGATATCCAGGATAGCCATGTGTGGAGGGTTTTCCCGGGCATGCTCAAATGCCGGTTCCTCATCACAATAGACATGGACCTGATGTCCTTTTCGACTCAGTATTCGCTGAATCATCATGCCCACATCCTGAACATCGTCTAAAACCAGTATTTCAGCCATTGCCCCTCCTTCATGTTACTGGCGCTGCTAATTAATTTTTTCCGATCTCGATACATTCATCCGGTGGCAGGGTGTCTCCTTCGAGAGGAAGTTCAACAAAAAAAATGGTTCCAGGTCCCAGCTCGCCCTCGCATGGCGGATACATATCCATGTACTCACCGGGCACCGGGCTCAGGGCGCTGATACGCCCTCCGTGATCCTTTACGATTCCGAAAATTACCGAGAGCCCCAGACCGGTACCTTTGTCGACAGATTTGGTGGTAAAAAAAGGTTCAAAAATCCGGTCAAGGTCATCTTCCGCGATTCCACTCCCCGTGTCCGCCACAAAGACTACCAGTCGTTTTCGATGGGCACATAGTTTTGACTTGACAAAGATGCACCCATCCTTCTCGATAGCATCCGCAGCATTGTTAAAAAGGTTCATCCATACCTGTTTGAGCCTTTCCTTGTCTCCAAAAACGGGAGGAATCTGGTCATCCAACTCCTGCATTATTTTAATGCGGTTCTGACGATAAATATGTTCCACCAAATCCACCACTTCCCGAATGGAAACATTGATATCCAATTGTGCTCTCTTTTTTTCTGAGCTTCTGGAAAAGCTCAGCAAATCGGCCACGATTTTACGGCAATTCTGGGCCTGCTTTTCGATAATGGCCACATCCTGGCTCACGGGATCATCCGCAGGCAGATCTTTAAGCAGCAATTGCGCATAGCCAAGAATTATGCTCAAGGGTGTATTGATTTCATGGGCCACCCCCCCTGCAAGGCGTCCCAAATCCTCAATTTTCTGAGAATGGATCAGTTTTTCCTGGTACTGTTTGACTACGGTAATGTCTCTGGCGGTGGACAGCAGGCCGATAATTTTGTCTTCTTCCTCCACAGGAAGCTTGACCATATGAAACCATTTTTTGCCCTGACTGCTTTTGGTCATGATTTCTTTTGACAATGGCTTTTTTGTTTTTAAAATCTGCATATCCTCATGAAAGTGTTGATCTGCCTGTTTTTCATGGAACAATTCGCTGTCCGTGGATCCGATGATCTCATGTTCATCCCGTCCGATATACCGGCAAAAAGCCCTGTTGACGGCAAGATACCGCAGATTTTCATCCTGAAGGGTTACAAGATCGGGAGTTACATCCAAAATCGTTTTCAGAAGCTGTTTTTGTCTTGCCAGTTTTTGTTCAGACAACCGCAATTCATCGATATGGTTTTTCAAGGTTAATGCCATAAATTCGAAAGATTCGGAAAGGCTTTGAATTTCATCCCCGACATTTTGACGATACACCTTGCATGAAAGGCAGGTTTGGTTATTTATCGGTAATCCATCTTCACCCAACACCGGAGAAAATGATCCGGCAACATACCAGCACCGGATTTTTTTATCGCCATAAGCTGGACACTGTTTATCTTCGCAGTCCCTGATTTCCCAGCAATTTTGATCGGTGGGAGGGCTTATATGAATATCCAAATCACCCTTGACTACTTCGTCGGCAAGATGGCGCAAAGCATTTATTCGCCTGGTGACGGTGCTGGCAAAAAATGAACTTCCGATAAGTGCCAAAAGCGTTACTCCAACGGTTATGCCCATATTGACCCACATGAGCCGGTTAAGGGATGACCTTATGGTGGAGTGAGACAGTGCGACGTGAACAGTACCCAATCTTGTGGTTCCCACCATTACCGGGGAAGCAAAGTCATAGATCAGTTCTGTTCCTGTATCTAAAAGCTGATATGAAAAATTCTGATCATCATCAACCGGATTGGCAAATCTCAAATCAACGGGAAAGCCGTTTCTGAAGGTATGTGCCAGCACCTGCCCGTGAGGATCCATAATGAAAACGTATACAATATCCTCCTGATTACCGCTTTGGGCCATATCTGTTGCGAGGGTGGTCAGGCGTAAAAAATTCATGGATAAAATAGATTCCACCGATCTGGCCGAGAGATTCACGGCCAATGCCTCTCCACGTTTAAGAGTTTCTTCCAAAACGGCCCGGGAACTGACGTGGTGGTTCATGACCCCAAGAAGCATTCCAAAGCAGATGATAATGATGGCCAGCCCCATGTTGATTTTACTCTGAAAAGAGCGCCTGGAAATGAATCGATTGAAAAAATGCATACTTTGCGAAAGCACAGCTTTCGCACTCCTTCTTTTTGCAAATGATCTTTTTGACCAAAAAGCGTGGTCAATGTTATTTTAATCCAGCTTTCACAATCAGATTCTGCACGGCATTAAAATCTTCCGGGCTTGCAGGAATGATTCCCTTCATGGCCGCCTTGTTGAGAATTATGCGGTGATCAGGTTTTCCATAATCCAGGCTGAGCATGGCTTTTTTGATGTCCTCCACAACTTCTTCAGCCAATCCGGCCCTTGCTGCATAATTCCATCCGGGATACCGCGGTGTTCTGGCCAGTATTTTTATTTGAGAAAGGTCGATTTTATCTTCCAGCAATTCCAGGGCACCTTCCCGGACTGTTCCCACATCGTAGCGACCTGCATATACCCCCAGAATGACGCTTTCCTGTTTTCCACCGGGACCTGGTGCAAAAACAATTTCGGCAAAATCTTCCTGCAAAATACCATGATCCATAAAGTATCCCAAACCAAATAAATAACCTCCTGCAGAAAACTGATCCACCGCTATCCATCTTTTCCCCCGGCAGTCTTCGATTTTCTCAATATCCGGGTTATCCCGCCGGGTAATAATCAAACCCCCAAATGCCGCCTCACCGGTCAACTCTATAATCTTGGCAAAAACCCTTGCATCGTAACGTTCTGCCGTGAGTGCATATACAAAAGGATTGGCATAGGAAATATCGATTTTTCCCTGTGAAAGCATCAGCATGTGTTCATAAAAAGTCTCAGGAAAAATCTGCTGGATGTTCAAACCTGTGGCCTCGGAAAGATATCTCACCATGCGGTGATGACGTTCAAAGGAAACCGTGTGGGAAAATTGAGGCAAATATGCATATGTAATTACCGGTTGACGTGCCCCTGTTGATATTTCCTCACGCTGGGTCATATCGACTTTCACCGGTGAAAGATCATTTTCACATCCCACCACCCCAACAAGCATCATGGCTAAAAAAAATAAAAACAGACTCCGAATATTCATTTTCGACTCCGGACCGATAACGGTTTAAGGTTCTTTGATTGAAAGGATTTTTTCCAAGGTGTCCTGGTAATCGGAAAGATTATCGGGTGAAGCGAGTTCTAAAGCCTTTCGTGCCAGTTTTTCAGCTTTCTCCTGATTTTTTCTCTGCTTGTAATATACCCATGCCAGGTTATTGTATGCTCTGGGGTCTTCCGGCATTTTTCTTATGGCTTCGAGGTAATTGGTTTCTGCCTCCTGGTATTTTTTTTCCTGATAAGCAACGTTGCCCATAAAGAGAAATGCTTCCGGAATACCATGGTCGGCAGCCTTCCGATATTTTTTCCTGGCAAGCTCCAGCTGTTGGCGATTTTCATATGAAAGTCCAAGCTGAAGATGTTCCTGAGGAGTAAGAGGATCTTCCAGAACAATAATTTGCGGAAAACTGCAACCCGCTGTCCAAAAGAGCACTCCGATAAGACAAGCTTTCAAAAAAACACGTTTAAGGGCAACCATTATATAGTACCTGAAAGAAATTATCTATTTTCATGCACCCTGGGATGAATGTGCAGTGTCCACATTTGGGTCCGATGCCATTGTTTCAAAAAACGGTTCCATGAAATGTTATGATGCTGGCGGGTGCCGGTATTTGCGATAATGCCTTCGGGGCTGTAACCCACCACCACCAGATAATGAGGCCTTCGAACTGTCCCCAG
>SKZT01000306.1 GCA_007127235.1 Desulfobacteraceae bacterium | reverse complement strand
CAACAGCGGTTTGGTGTTCGCCCATTGACATCGCTGTGGAAGACCGCCAGAAACCTGATTCAAATGGACCCGGCTATCGCCGAAAGCCGGGAAGCTTTGATCGGCTTTTCCAATAATTTTTTTGCAGCCCTGTCCGACATTTTAACGCGGCTGACAGTAAGGCAACTCTCTCTTTGCCGGACATACGCTTTTCTGGAGCTGGCCGCACGCGTTTGGAAGGAAACTTCCGGCGAAAGCCATGATCTTAAAATCAATGCTGCGGTCACATTGCTGGCAATCTCCGACAAAACACTTCGGGACGTGGCGGAAGTATTCCAGAAGTTCGAGCCGCCGGCTTTTATTAATCAAATTCGTGTGAATGTAACGGATAACAAGTCAGTGCTTGTCCTGGAAGCTATTCCTAATCCGGAATCTCGGCCTTATGCATTTGATGGGCGGCGGTACCAGCGGATCAGCTCGACGACGTCAATTCTACCCCAAACAATCTATCAGCGCCTTTTAGGCGAAAGGGCCCACAGCCGCATCCGATGGGAAAACCAACCGGCTGAAGGCTGTGAAATCGCCGACATGGATTCTGAAGAAATTCTACGCACCGTGCGCCTCAGCATTGCTGCCGGCCGTTTGCCGGAGTCCACTGGCAGCGACATTGGGGATATTTTGGAACGGTTGGGACTGATCCCGGTATGAATAAGGCGATAATAAGGCGGCTCAATTCCGCCTTATTAACATTTGATTTTGGGCGTACTTTAACAGTTGTTTTCATAATCTCAACTCCATTTGTTTTCGGATATTCAGGAGGTTTTGAACATAAGCGATGATCTCATTTAGGTAGGCAACGGATTTTAAATCTTGGTAGGTGACCATGCATAGGAAGATATCATTTTATCAATGGCTGAAAAAGGAAAAAAGTTTAAATAATGTGATGATTATCTATTCTCGATCTTGCAGATAGAGTTCATGATTTGGTATGTTTTAAAGAGAAATTTCATAAAGTCATGCACAGAATTAATGGCTGTAATTCGGCAGACAGACAACACAGTGTTTTAAAAATTGAGAGGGAATGAAAATGAAATTAAAAGTCGTTCTTGAACCCAGCGATGATGGTGGTTTCACAGTATACGTGCCCAGCCTTCCAGGTTGCATTAGCGAAGGAGATACAAAAGAGCAAGCCCTTGCTAACATTAAAGAAGCCATCGAGTTATACCTGGAACAGGTTGATGACGATCTTACTTTTTCTCCCGATACTGAAATCACAGAGATCGCCATATGACAAAGGTACCAAGCCTGGATTATGAAAAAGTCATAAAAGCCCTGCAACGAGACGGATGGGTTGTTGTTCGTCAAAAGGGCAGTCATATTCGGCTCCAGAAAAACCTTCGGGATGAAGTTTTAAAGATCACTGTTCCAGCCCACCGTCCGATAAAACGGTCGACTCTTCAGGGTTCTCCAGTCGGTTCCCCCTGTGTAAGCACCCCGATGGATTTTCTGAATGTTTCAATATCTTTGCTTTGGATGGCAGACCTGAGTAATTTTTTCAGCACTATCCGGTTGTTCACACCCTGGACCAGCTTGTGGATGTCCGGGGGAACTTCGCTGCTGTGTTTAGCTTCAAGCGCCTACAAAACCATCTCTCTTGCATCATGGAGCATGCCTTTTTGCATGCCTTCCTCTACATATTCTTTTGCCCATCCTTGTATCATATCTACACCTTTTCCCGGAAAAATGTTTTCAATGGCCTCAATTACATCTGCTTTTGTAATCACGTTGTCGATTACTGCCAGGTATCTTAACTAGACTTTCAAGTTTATACCATTGTTCCACCATGTACCGCAGAAGCTGAAATGCCGGCCTGACCGGATTATGGCTTTTGTGCTCCAAAAGAAAATAGACAAATACCGGGTCCTGACTACGGTCTTTGAAGCGGGTCTTAACACCAGGTCGGTAAAATGCTCCTTATAATCCTCGCTGAGATAGCTTTTTTTATCAACGGACAAATGGTCCATATCCAGGGCGTTACGGATTTCCGACGGCAGAAAACCTCTGGGATGATGAAAATTACCCTTTTCTGGAGTCTGTATTATCATCCTAAATTTGTTCTCAATGCTTGGTTGTTTTAGCCTCTTTTTTGTGTCGTCCTTACAGGACTTTTTTTTAAATATGATCCTACCAGGTGGTTAAAAACCACCGGCTATAACATGTCACCCTTCCAGGGTTTTTTGCTGAATTCTGTCATTTTTTTATTCATCTGCAGGAACAAAACCGGAGGGATTTTTCAGTCCAGTTTTGCGACATTTTTCATCAACTCAGAAAACCTCTGAGAAATCCGGCGGCATTGGCCGGTCGGCTGTACACATCCCGGAAAAGCTTGTCATGGATTTTGTCAGCTCCATGGTTGTTGTCTTTTTTGTCCATGCCATAATTTTAATCCAATTCAGTTTATATATATAGCCTTCAAGAAAATGTTTTTGGCAAGGATAGAGGGAGGAGATCATACTTTTTCGTATATCTCCGACCGATAACGCAGCCAAAAACATTTTCTTGAAGGCTATAGAAGTTAAACAGAGAGAACAGAGCAATCTTTTTTCCAAGTTGGTGATTTCATATCGGGAAAGTTTCCTAACGTCATTTCGGCAAAATCCGGACACGAAATGAAGCTTTTCACCGCTATCCATATCGGTTCTTCTATCTCCGTCATTCCGGCCTCGGCCGGAATGACGGAGATTTAGAGACAAACCGCTCAGATTGGTTTTGTGGTTAATCCTCTGTGGCTCTTTGGACCTGGTCTTTGAATTCTTCCAGGGAACTAACCCTTAAACACTGCTTAAACAGCATTTTTAAAATGTCCAGAGACTGAACATTTTTAATTTGGTTGACAAGCACCGGATTCACTATACCATACCGTTCGCTCATGGCTTCCAGCAGCATTTCCTGGGCATTTTCAAGCTTGCCCCGCTGTTCGCCCCTTTGCTCGCCCCTGCGTTCCAACATCTCGGCTATGGTTCCCATATATTTACCCCTTTTCGATAATTCTTTTTCGGCTATTTTTTCAATCTCTATGTACTCTTCCTCACCCCGGATGCTGTAAAGATAATGCATCACGGTTACCAGGAAATCCATAAACTCGGATTCCGGCTGTATTTTTTTGATCGACTCGAAAACTTTGATTAAGCAGCCCATGAATTCATTGCTGTGAGAATATCTCCATATGGTAAGCAATGCCTTTAGCTGCTCATTGAATTCATAACGCTCCGGGTCCTCATTCACAGAATCGTAAAGTCTGTAATCAAATGCTTTTGCAGCGATTCGGGTAAAATATTGCGAAGCAGGCTGACCGCATTTTTCTTAACCGAAAGGATACGCCCAAAAAACTTGTCATGTGGACTGTGTATTATCTCCATACGTTCAAATAT
>SKZT01000320.1 GCA_007127235.1 Desulfobacteraceae bacterium | reverse complement strand
GCGACTTTTGGAAAAATCGTGCAAAATCTGTTCTGGGCTTCTCTTTACAACATGGCTGCTATTCCCATCGCTGCCATTGGTTTGCTGCATCCCATGATCGGTGTGATCGCAATGACCACAAGTTCTCTTTCGGTGATCGGAAACTCGGTGCTTCTTAAGCGCGCCAAACTTAAATAGGTTCCGAACGAAAACTCATTAATTCCTGTCCCAATGGAAAAGGATCAGGATGGGGTTTAATAATTTGAGAAGTTTTCGTTAAGGCATAAAAAAATGATGGTTATCCGAGAAACGGGCAAACCAAATAAAGGAGAGTGATTACATGCATGTTGGAACATGGGGGCTGGCGGCCATTTTCATAGTGATAGTTTCATGGCTACTGTACCGCTACCTGGCGCCCCAGAACTGGAAGGAATGGTCGCGTGCCGGTGTGGTCCAGGCCTTTATAATCGCATTCTATGCGGAGATGTACGGATTTCCTCTGACCATCTACTTTTTGGCCAGGTTTTTCGGCCTCGATATCGAATGGGGAGAGGGAGGAAACCTTTGGGCACATATCTTCGGTACACAGGTAGCACATCTTGTCGCTATGATAATCGGCTACATCATTGTCTTCGCAGGGGCGATGCTTGTAGCGGATGGATGGCGAAGAATTCATCAAGCCCGGAAGGAAGAAATTTTGGTGACCGACGGGGTATATTCCCGTATGCGTCACCCACAATATACAGGATTGTTTGTCATTGTATTCGGCGAAGGGATAGTGCACTGGCCCACTATCGTATCAGTAGCAGCGTTCCCGATTATTGTGCTCGCTTATACGCTGCTCGCACGCAAGGAAGAGCGTCAGATGGTGGAAAAATTCGGCGATGAATATCGTGAGTACCGGAGGCATGTCCCCATGTTTATTCCAAGGCGCAGCAATGGCCAGAGACAGGAGGTATGAATGGATGCACAAACCTTGACGATTGTTAGCGGAATTGTCTTGCTGATTGTCTTCGCCCTGGTGGGGTGGAAAATAAGGCGCCGTAGTGCCCGACGAATGCCCAAAGGACAGGGGTGGAATAAGAATACATGATATTTCGACTGAATATAAATGGTATCAACCCATACCTATCATGGAAAGTGCGCAGAGTTCCAAAATTGCGGGCAATCGCTGAAGCGGCTGGAAGGTGTTCAGGCACTAAAAAAAAATGATGGTTACCCGAGAAACAAACAAACATGACGGCCCAAATGCACAGGAGTATGAACACCGCTGGAAGGGGTATCTTGAAAATACACACTTCAAGTTGCTGAATGTCTTACTGCCGGATTTGAAGGAAAGCGATATAATTTTGGATGCAAGTTGTGGCACCGGATTACTGGTTAGTCAATTGCTGCAAAAAAAAGCGCCATTCCGGGAACTTGTGTTAAATGATATCTCGCCATCCATGTTAAGCTTTGCCCAAAGCCGCCTGCCCAGGGATGACCGGATTTCTTTTTCAGCCTATCCGGCCAGTGAGTTACAGTTTGAAGAGAACCGTTTTACGAAGGTAGTCTGTCTGAACGCTTTACATAACTATAGTCATCCATTGGCAGTCCTCCAACAGTTTAAAAAGGTCATGATACCCAATGGGAGGCTTTATCTGCTCGACTGGAATCGCTTTGGCTGGTTTCGTTTGATCAATGTTTTCATTCGCTGGTCCGGTAATGAAACCATTAACACATGGAATATAAAAGAAGTAAACCGGTATCTACGCGATCTCCGCTATTCAATCCGGTATACCGAAAAGTGGCGCTATCGTTACTGGCAGCTTTTTCAGATAGTAGCGGTTCTTTAACTTCCGAACAAAGTTTTACCTCTAATAACCTTGACGATGCAACGGATATTTTCCATGAGCACGGCAGCCGCAACGAGAATCAAGCATTACATGCCTTAAGAAACAAAACCATCCGGTGTACCATTTCTGAACAGCACAGGGCTTACCTGAAATTAAGAAGAAAACACGGAAGGGAGCTACTATAGCTTTTCAGAAAATGATTTTGGCAAGGCTAAAGGGAGGAAATTATACTTTTTCGTATATCTCCGACCGATAACGCAGCCAAAAACATTTTCTGAAAAGCTATAAAAAAAATTGGGGTGAAAAATTAGTTCCGGTGCCAAAATAAAAAAAAGCGCCCCATTTTGCAATGGAGCGCTTTTTACATTATAAAAATTTTAGCTATTCCACAGTTACATTGATAGCTGCAGGTCCTTTTTGTCCCTGGGTGATATCAAATGAGACGCGGTCACCTTCATCAAGTGATTTAAATCCGCTTGCATTGATTCCTGAATGGTGGACAAATACATCCGGACCATTTTCCTGCTCAATGAAGCCATAGCCTTTGCTGGCATTAAACCATTTTACGTTTCCTTTTGTCATAATAGCACTCTCCTTTCTTAAATAAATTCTCAGGTCCCAAACTGGAGGATGCCACTTTGACAAATGGTATTACCTTTCAGAGAAACCGGCTTGTCTAAAACAGACAAACCTCAATTGAGTTAGTCATATAATAGGCTGTTTTCAGATAAAGTCAAGGAAATACCCAGAAATAATTGGGTTTAACTTGGATAGCGCTGTTTAGCGCTATCCAGATTGTCCCGGTGGAAAAGATGCCGCAAACCCTGCTCGAATATATTCGGCATTCATTTTTGAGTTCGCCCGGAAAGATCAAGCTGTCAGAAACCAACGCGCAGCAGCAGCTAAATAAAATGTATAACCTTATCCGCACTGCAACCGGGCATGATTTTTCAAAATACAAGCCCAACACCATCCAGCGCCGTATCGAGCGCCGGCTGGCGGTGCATCAGCTCGAAAAGCTATCCGACTATGTGGTCTTCCTGCAAAAAACGCCCAGCGAATCCAAGGCCCTGTTCAAGGACCTGCTGATCGGCGTGACGAGTTTTTTCAGAGACCCGCAAGCCTTTAAGATACTGGCATAGCAGGGCGTTGAAAAAATCCTGCAAAATAAAAAAATGATGAGTCGCTGCGCTGCTGCGTGGTAGGCTGCTCCACCGGCGAGGAGACCTATTCTCTGACCATGTTGATTTGCGAAGCCATGGAAAAACTCGACAAGCGCCCGGACGTGGAAATCTTTGCCTCGGATATCGATGAAGCAGCCATCGAAACCGCGCGCAAAGGAGTTTATCCCAACAGCATTGCCGTGGATGTCTCACAAGAGCGCTTGAAACAGTTTTTCACCAGGGAACAGGGCATGTTCAAGGTTAAAAAAAGACAGCACATGATTGAAAGCCCGGCAGTTGGAAGAAGAACTGCGCTCGAGCCGTGAACACCTCCAAGCTGGGGTGATGAAAATTGTCACAAAATTGGCCTAAAAAATCCTCTGAGTTTTGTTCCGCTGCATAGTTCTTAGATACCAGGTGTCAGGTGTCAGGTGTCAGG
>SKZT01000147.1 GCA_007127235.1 Desulfobacteraceae bacterium | reverse complement strand
AGGGGGATTTAGGGGGATTTAAAAAAGCCTCAAATCCCCCCTATCCCCCCTTTTCGAAAGGGGGAACCTTTGCGATCATCTTTTAACTTTACTGTTAACTGACTCGAATTTCCCGAAATACTCAACATAAATCCTTATTTCTCAATCATATTCAGAGCGATATCCGCAACGCGGGCGGATGCTCCCCGATTGCCGAAGGAATTTCTTATCCATAGAAGCTGTTGGTGTATTGAGGTCAGTTGCTTTGGATTATTCAGCATTTTTTCAACTGTTCCGGCAATATTTTCAGGTGAGGCTTCTTTCTGAATGAGTTCGGGCAGAAGTTGCCGTTGGGCAATAAGGTTTATCAAGCTAATGAATTTGACCCGGATCAGCGCTTTTCCCACCTGATAGCTTAAAGGAGATACACGATAAATAATCACCATTGGAACTCCCGCAAGGGCGGCTTCGAGGGTTACCGTTCCTGATACGGCCACAAGAATTGCAACATTTTTAAAGGTATTGGATGCGCCACCCTCTATGAGTTCGGCATTGAGTGTGTCGCTGTATGTTTCCATGATTTGCTCCACAACCCTTCGGTTCACTGAGGAAGCCAGAGAAACCAGAATTTTAAGGTCAGGAAAGGATTTTTTCAACTTTTGGGCCGCTTCCAGCATGACCGGAAGATGATTCAGGATTTCACGATTCCGGGAGCCGGGTAAAAGTCCTAATACCGGAGGGCTTGACATGTTGTTTTCAAACCGGGAAAGAGAAAGGGGCGAAACGCTGTCTAAGAGCGGATGACCCACAAAAGTGGCCTGCACACCATGTTTGCGATAAAAGTGGGTTTCAAAGGGTAAAATGACCGCCATATGATCCACCAGTCGCCGTATTTTTTTAACCCGGCCGGTGCGCCAGGCCCAGATCTGCGGACTGATGTAATAGAGCACAGGTACTTTTAACTTTCGGGCAATGCCGGCCAGAAAAAGGTTGAAATCGGGAAAATCAATAAGAATCAGCAGGTCGGGCTTGAATTGGCCCAGTGCGGTTTTGGCGGCTTTAATTGCACTTAAGAGATGAGGAAGCCTGGCAAAAACCTCGGTTATTCCCACTACGGACAATTGGGCCGAGTCTGCTACAAGTTTGACACCCTGATCTTTGAGAGCGTTGCCCCCGATACCGATAAAATTTAAATCCGGTGCTTTTTTTTTCAAAGCCTTTACCACATTGGCTCCGTGAAAATCACCGGAGGCCTCGCCTGCAACAAGCATGATGCATCTTGTTGAACAGGACACATTCATGACGACAATCCCAAAAATCTGCGCCTCGTCTTTTCAGTTTGCTCCATGATGCTCAAAGCCACCTTAAGTGCATCACGTCCCATGCTGCCGGTCACTTCGGGGGCCACCCGGTTTTTTACCGATTGAACGAACGAAACCAGCTCTTCTTTTAGGGCATCACTTTTGGTAAAACAACGCCGGTTGATGTCCGTTCCAGGAATAACACCGTCAGCCTGCTTTCCATCGCGTCGTATCACGGTAATTTCCCTGTTGGCAAAATCAACGGCAATATATGCATCACGTTGAAAAAGCCGGATTTTTCTTTCGTTTTTCAGTGCGATCCGGCTGGCTGTTACGTTTGCCACACATCCGTTGGCAAACTCCAGCCGGGCATTTGCAATATCTCCATGCCCCGTAATAACAGGTATGCCCGAGGCTTGTATACCGGTAACCTCGGATTGAACCAGATTTAAAATAATATCAATATCATGAATCATGAGATCCAACACCACATCCACATCCGTACCCCTGGGCTGAAATATGCTCAAACGATGGCTTTCGATAAACATTGGCACCCCGAGAACATCTTCCAGAGCAATCACTGCGGGATTGAACCGCTCCAGGTGTCCCACCTGGATAATCAATCCCCTGGATTCAGCCAGATCAATTAGGCTGTCAGCTTCATTCAGGGTAGTGGTGATAGGCTTTTCTATCAATACATCTACATCGTGCTCCAGAAAAAGGCGGCTTACCGGGTAATGAAGCGGCGTTGGTACCACTATACTGACTGCATCCACTTTGCCCAGGATATCTTCAGGCCTGAAATAAGCGGATACCTCCAGTTTTTCAGCAACTTCTTCCGCCTGTTTTCGGTTGATATCCACTATGCCAATCAGTTCGGCATCTTCCATAGCCGCATATTTCTCGGCATGAAATTTTCCCAGATAACCTGTACCAATTACCCCCACCCTTAATTTTTCCATTGCATTACTTTACCAGAAATGTGTCTGTTAATATAAATGGAGTGCAAAAGCTGCGCTTTTGAATTTTTTGCGAAAGCACAGCTTCCGCACTCCTTAAATTTGCCTGGTTTTGGCTGACTAAAGAGTAAATTCTTTTGCTGCCACAATGGCAATCTTTTTTTGGTCTGCAAAATCAATCATTTTTTCCCGATCGAATACCACTGCTTTTTGTGCTTCCAGCAGCAATGCCCCAACTCCTGATTCTGCCATGATTTCGATGGTTTTTATTCCTGTAGCCGGTATATCGAATCGAAAGTCCTGGTTAGGTTTACACACTTTGACCACAACAGCGTCCCTGCCCAAAGAACCACCCCTTCGAATGGTGGCATCGGTACCATCGATAGCCTCTACAGCAAGCACAGATCCTCCACCGACAACCACGCACTGACCGATATCCAGCCGTCCGATCTCCTTCGCTATTCGCCAACCCAATGCCATATCCTTGTATTGAGATCGGGCAGGCTTTTTTCGGGTCCAGCATCCTTCCGGTGCTAAAAGTTCCGGAAGCAGAAACGTCGACTCTAAAACCCTGATTCCTTCCTTTTCCAATACATCGGCAAAGGCCCGCAAGACAGCGTCATCATGACTGTTTTTCATTCCAATCATCATGGAAATCGCTTTAAAATCCGGTCTTATGTCTTTAAATATACGGGTTTTTTGAATTCCCCCCATCATAACCACATGGGTGACGCCATTTTTTTTAAAAAACCGGATCAGTTTTCCCACCTGACCCAATTGCATCCACTCCATTACATCCACGTGGCTTTTAAGGTCAGGATCGGCTTCTTTCAGGTATGCCGCTGCGTAGACTTCAAAGCCTTTTAAGCGGGCTTTTTTTGAAAAAACAATGGGAAACTGTCCACCTCCCGCAATAAGTCCGATACGCTGTTTCATTGGCGATGTGCAGGCCTCATCGGGTGATACCCCGTTGGGAAAGTTTAATAAAATCCAAAAATTTCACCACTTCAGGTATCTGTTCCACCTCTGCTTTTACCCTTTCCATGGCTTCGTTAAGGGTAAGCCCGATTCTGAATATGATCCTGTAGACCTTTTTCAATTCATTCAGGGTGTTTTGGGTGAAACCATGACGTTTGAGCCCAACAGTGTTCATGCCATGCAGTCTTGCCCGGTCCCCGGCTGCAATCACAAAGGGGGGAATATCTTTGACCACGGCGGATTTGCCGCCAATAAACGCATAATCGCCGACCTGTACAAACTGATGAATGGCTGTGAGTCCTCCGATGGTTGCATAATCGCCAATGGTAATATGTCCTGCAAGGGTGGCATTATTGGCCATAATCACCATTCGTCCCGTTTTACAATCATGGGCTATGTGGGTGTATGCCATTAAAAAATTTTGCTCGCCTATTTCAGTAATTCCACCTCCGAAATCCGTACCACGATGAACAGTGACAAATTCACGAATGATGGTTTCATTACCGATCTTCACGTACGTTTTCTCCCCTTTGAACTTCAAGGACTGGGGTGTAGCTCCAATAGAGGCAAACTGAAAAATCCGGCAATTTTTTCCAATGGAAACATAGGGCTCAATAACCGCATGAGAATCAATATGAGTACCTGATCCGACAGATACATCATTGCGGATAATCGCATAGGGGCCTACGTGAACATCGGAAGCCAGTTCAGCTCCCGGATCAACAATCGCCGTGGGATGAATATTCATTATTTTTCTCCAATGGTAGCCATGAATTCGGCTTCCGCAACTGTAACATTATCCACGGAAGCAGTCCCCTTCATTTTGACGGCATTGCTTCGTTGTTTTAATATTTCAACAATAAAAATCATCTGGTCTCCGGGAACAACCGGTTTTCTGAATTTCACCTTGTCCATCCCCATGAAATATATAAGGGCACCTCTTTTTTCGGGTGGAATAGCTTCAAAGTATAAAATTCCTCCCGCCTGAGCCATCCCTTCCACAATCAAAACCCCGGGCATAATCGGAGTCTGGGGAAAGTGCCCCTGAAAAAAAGGCTCATTGATTGACACATTTTTCAAAGCAACAATCTTATCCCCGGGAGTTACTTCCAATACCCGATCCACCAGAATAAAAGGATATCGATGGGGTAGATAGTCCATAATTTCCACAATATTCAGATTTTTTCCCATAATCCTCTTTTTATTCCTCCGCATTGAATTTTTTGCCGGCATCCACCTGCATTTTTTCAATCAGACTTTCAAGCGTTGCAATTTTTTTTTTCAATTCGGGAAGTCCGGGCAAAACAGCCTGAACCCTCAGCCACTGACGATGGGGTATTGCCGGGGTACCGGAAAGAACAGTATTTTCAGGAACATTTTTCATAACACCAGCTTTGGGTCCTAAAATTGCACCATCACCAATGGTTAAATGTTGGGCGATACCTGCTCTGGCTGCCAAAGTAACGTTTTTTCCAATGGTTACACTGCCGGATATCCCCACCTGAGCCACAATGATGGAGTTTTCACCAACACTGACGTTGTGCGCAATTTGAACCTGGCTATCTGTTTTAACCCCTGAACCGATTCTGGTTGTCCCAAAGGTGGCCCTGTCAATAGCATTTAAAGGACCGATTTCAACATCATCTTCAATATGAACATTTCCTATCTGAGGGATTCTTTTCCATTTGCCGCCATCAGGTGCAAACCCAAAACCGTCCCGACCAATCACTGCACCCGGCTGAATGATAACCCGGCTGCCGATTTTCGTGCCAAAAGCAATGGTCACATTTGCATGAATTATAACATCATCTCCCATGGAAACGTTATCCCCGATATAAACATGCGGATATATGACAACCCTGTCTCCTGCTGTGACGTTTTCTCCGATTACTGCAAAAGGGCCGATATTGGGATTTTCTCCACAGATAAAATTTTTTCCTATATGAGCAGCATCACTTATTTTCCATTCGGGATGGTACGGCGGATAAAAAAACTGCATTATTTTTGCCCAGGCAGCCCTGGGATTTTTTACAGCTATTATACTGATTCCTCCGGCGGCCCATTTTTCACAATCAGGAAACGATTCGGGCACAATAGCTGCACCGGCGCCAGTTTTATCCAGATTTTTTAAAAATTGAACATCACTCGCAAGGGTTATCTCCTGGGGTCCCGAACGCTCAAACGGGGCAACCCCTTTAATATGTTTTTCAGAATCACCATATAGATGGCCCCCGACCATCTTTGCGAGCTGTGCTGAAGATCTTACTGTTTCACTGTTCATATGAAAATCTTTATTTGATCATGTCCTTATGAAATCAACCTATCTGTCTGAAGCGGTTTTCTTGTTATAGGCATCTATGATTTGATTGGTAATATCCAACGGCTCATGGAAATAGACCGCACCGCTTTCGCGTCTTTCCAGTATGAGATGATAGCCCTGTTTGGTGCCGATCTCTCTTACCAAAGTGATCACCTCTCTTTGAATCTTTGCAACCAGCTCCCTTTCTGCTTCCTGAAAAGACTCCATGTACCGGTTTTGCATGGATTTAAAATCACCGATCTTGATTCGGATTTCACGCTCTTTTTCTTCCCGTGCCTCCCGGCTCATAACCAGAGATTCGCGCTCGAGTTGATTTCTAATCGCTTCGATCTCTTCTCCTTTTTTTCGGAGTTCAGTTTCTATAGCCTCTCCCTTGCGATTGATTTCTTCCTGGGCGGCTTGGCCTGCAACGGAATTATCCAATACTTTTTGGAAATCCACCAAACCGATTTTCAGTGCCTCGACTGCTTGCCCCGGCGCAAAAGAATACAAAAAAATACACATGGAAAGAAGAAAAATTTTAAAATGGTATCTCATTAACTACCCCCTGACTATCTGAAAATTCTTTAAATTTCGGAAAAATATTGAAAGTCACTTAAAATGCCGCCCCCATGGAAAACTCCCATTGACCGCGTTTTTCTTCCCGGTCAGTGGGATCCAGAATATAACCGTACTCGATGCGGATAGGCCCCACAGGGGAATACCACCTGAAACCAGCACCGGTACTTTTACGCAATCGGCCAAGGTCGATGCTTTCATCCTTACCATAGACATTTCCGGTGTCATAAAAGATCACCCCCATCAATCCCGCCTTTTTTACCAAGGGAAATATGTATTCCAGATTGAGCTGAACATATTTATGCCCGCCTGTTTTGAGTCCCTCTTCATCCGGCACGAAAATGTCTCTCCAGTCGAAGCCCCGGATAGAATGAATACCGCCCAGGTAAAACTTTTCATAATCGGGAAGCAATTTTCCGCTAAGCTCGGTTATATAACCGCCCTCTGTACGAATAAGGCCAACCGTATCCCAGAATAACGGAATGTAAACCCCAAGCTCACCGGTATATTTCACGAAGCCAATATCACCGCCAATTCCGGAATATTCCACTGTTAAAGCATGGTTTTGACCCTGAGTAGGATTAAACAACCTGTCTCTCGAGTCGTAACGGATACTGCTCATAAGACTGCTTTCAATATTGGTTCCGGCCAGTTCCTTGATGGTTCTTGATGCATCATCAGCTATGTTTCTGATTTTTGCTCTTTCATACTTATAGGCAATGGATACGCGGGTAAAATCAAAAACAGGATAAGAAAAACGAACACCCCCCCCTCTGGCATCTTTGTCATACTCATCGTAATCTCTTTTCCAGTCATAGAGATCAATGCCGGCTGAAAGGGGAATATCAAAGAGCCAAGGCTCTGTAAAACTAAGACTGTATCGTGTAGAAGCACCACCCAGAGTACCCCTCAATTCCAAAATCTGCCCCCGTCCAAAAAGATTCCTTTGAGAGATGGATCCCATGACAAAGGCATTTTCAATGCTGCTGTAACCTCCTCCAAAGCTGAAGGCACCTGTTGGCTTTTCATCAACATCAATGCTTAAAACCATTGAATCTTGAGTACTTCCCTCTTGTGTATCCACCCTGATATCTTCAAAGTAATCCAGACGAAAAAGGTTTCTCATGCTTCGCTTAAGCAATCGGCCACTATACGCATCCTGCTCATACACCATCAACTCACGACGAATCACCTTGTCCCGGGTCCTGGTATTGCCGGTGATAATAATTTTTTCAAAATGAACCTGAGCTCCCTTGTCAATCATGTAAGTAATATCAACTGTCAGGGCTTCCTCGTTTCTGTCAATGATCGGCGCTACATCTGCAAAAGCATATCCTTCGTCAGAATACATATCCGTAAGCGCCATTACATCATTTCGCACAACTTCACGATTGTAATATTCCTGTTCACTGATTTGAATTTTTTCCATCAGTTCCTCACGGGAAAGTATCAAATCCCCCTTAACATCAACTGTCCCGACCGTAAACTGAGGTCCTTCATCTATTTTTATGGTCACGCTGATATGGTCATCCAGATATTCGATAAGCGGTTCGCCAACTCTTGCCTGAATAAAACCGTTGTTCTGATAAAAAGCCTGAAGCCTTGCAACGTCCTGATTCAAATCCTCTTTTTTGAGGTCTCCGGCTGATGTCAACCAGGAAAAAAAACTTTTTTCCGAGGTTTTCATCAATCTTTTAAGCCTTCTATCGCTAAAAGTATCGTTTCCTTCAAAAACGATACTTCTGATCATCATTTTGTCGCCCTCATCAATGATGAAGGTCAGATCCACCTGGTTATGCTCAAGTTCGTCGATTTCAAAATCCACTTTAACATTATGATAATTTTTTTCCTTATAAATGGTTTCAATCCGTTCAATATTACGGGTGATATGAAAAAGATTAAAAATGGAGCCGGTTCGGATATCCAGATTTTCCCGGATTTCATCATCTTTGAAAACCCTGTTTCCCTTAAAGCTGATTACCCGTATATTGGGTTTTTCCGTCACTTTGAAAATAATCACTTTGCCATCCGGCTTGTCCTCAGCTTCTACACGAACATCATCGAAAAATCCCATCCCGAATATATTTTTTAAATCCTGAGAAACTGTCCTGGCCGAAAAAATTTCACCGGGCCTGGTGGCGATGCGCCGTTTGATGGCATCGGCTTCAATGCGCCTGTTGCCCTCCACAACAACATCAACAACTCTTTCCTGCCTAAATATTGATATACCGATTTCCCGGGCAAGTTCCTGCAATTTGAGGGATAAATCAGCAGGTCCCTCTCCCTCCTGATAAAATATTTCGGGAGCTTTCTCAGAAATGCTTTCCAGCATTCTTACATCCAGGCTGAAATTTCGTCCAATCCAGGTGAGGCTTCCCCAGATCACATGATCTGCGGTGCTTAAAACACCTAACTTTCGGATATGCTCGACGCCTTCAATATGGTCGGGAACAGAAATTTCCCCGGGCAAACTGACAATCTGAGCCCCTGCGGCTTCAAGGTGACTTCCTATAACATCGGGAATTTCGGTCCTTAGTTGAGATCGATCCTGAGTGGCAAAAATTTCAAAAGGTAAAATCAAGACCCGAACTTTTTCGATGGAATAAGCCAAAGAGGGGAAAGTCAAAATAAGGGCCATTAAAAACGGAAAATAACGTATTTTCATCAACTACCTCAGTCTGTCTCAACCATTTGTCCGTCCGATATCGTCACGCGCCGCAGCATTAATTCCGCAAGTTCCAGATTATGTGTAACAACAACCAGTACCATACCCAGTTCCTCATTGAGGGAAAGAAGAAGATCGTGGATTTGTCTGCTGTTTTTTTTATCGAGATTTCCTGTGGGTTCATCAGCCAAAAGCACCGATGGGTTTAACACCAAAGCTCGCGCCAGCGCAACCCTTTGTTGTTCTCCCCCCGAAAGATCGGTGACACGATGATGCAGACGATTTTCCAATCCGACCCGCACAAGGATATGCTTGGCCAGCTGCCTGGCCTCCTGCTTTTGAATTCCCTTAATCAGACACGGTATCATGACATTTTCCTGAGCACTGAACTCCGGGAGAAGATGATGAAATTGAAAAACGAAACCAATAGATTGGTTTCGAAACCTGGCAAGTTTTTCATGGTCAAAACGAAAAACGTCTTGTCCCTGAAACAAAATGCTGCCTTTATCCGGCCGATCCAAAGCTCCCAAAAGATTCAGAAATGTGGATTTACCAATTCCGGAAGGCCCCACAATGGCTAATGACTCTGATGCCTTAATCTGAAATTGAACATTTTTTAGAATTTCGATGCGGGCCCTGGTATCGTCAAAGCCTTTCCACAAATCCTTGACCTCAATGAAAGGGCCCGAAAATTCCGGTACAATTTCTTTCTCATCACCTGCTTCAAGTTGGCTGCCGTTAATATCAACCATAACGAATCGCCTCAACCGGATTTAGCTTGGAAGCCTGGCGGGCCGGATACAGCGTGGCCAGAAAACAAATCACAATGGCCCCCAAGGCAATCACGACAATGTCTATCAGCTGCATGCGCACAGGAAGTGTCGTAATGTAATAAACATCTCCTGGAAGTTCGATGAATTGATATTTCTCCAGAAGTTTGCATAGCACAAAACCCAGGATTACTCCGATAATGGTTCCCACCACCCCGATAACAAAACCTTTTATGACAAAAATTCTACCAATACTTTTATTTGTGGCTCCCATGGCTTTTAAGATGGCGATATCACGGGTTTTTTCCATAACCATCATAATAAGCGTGCTGGCAATATTGAAAGCTGCTACCAATACAATAAGTGCCAGGATTATAAACATGACGGTTTTTTCAAGCTTCAGGGCTGCAAACAGGTTTTGGTTCATTTGTGTCCAATCCCTGGCCCAATAGGGAAAACCTAAAGCCTCGACAGCTCTAGATGCAATATCTCCGGCCTGGTAAATGTCTTTAACTCGCAGCTCAATGCCGGTAACCGAATCTCCCATGCGAAGCAGTTTCTGAGCTTCCTCGATATGAATGAAAGCCAGGGAACCATCATACTCATACATGCCTGATTCAAACACCCCGGAGATCCTGAACCTTTTCATGGAGGGCATATGACCGATGGGAGACAAAATACCTGTGGGAGAAATCACATAAACCGTATCTGCTTTGCGAACACCCAAACGTTTTGCAAGTTCCTTACCCAAAACAATGGCCGGCGTTTCCGGCGTCTCCAGATTATCATTTTTTTGCCTTTGAGGAGGCGTAACTTTATCGAATATCTTAATGACATCACCGACACTTTCAGGGTCGATCCCCCTTATGATGGCACCTGACACACCAGCGGACGATCGTAGCATAGTTTGGGTGTAAATAAAAGGGGTTGCCGCTGTTACACCATCTACCGACTTCACCTGATTTAAAACTTGGTGGTAGTTTTCCATATGCCCCCCGTGGTGCATGATCATGGCGTGGGATTCAATCCCCAGAATTCGTGATCGCAGCTCCGACTCGAATCCGGCCATCACTGCAATTACCACGATCAGGGCCATCACCCCGACGGTCACACCGGCAATGGATAGAATGGTAATCAGGGAAATGAAGCTTTCTTTCTGCTTGGCCTTCAGATAGCGTGTACCGACAAAAAGTTCGAAAGACATACTATCATACCTTTTCAATAGATTTCATGTGGGGAAAAAAAATAATTTCCCGAATGGATGCCGAATCCGTGAAAAGCATTACCAGCCGATCAATGCCGATTCCCTCTCCTGCGGTCGGCGGCATTGCATATTCCAAAGCTTCTATATAGTCCTCGTCCATGGGATGTGCTTCCTGGTCCCCGGATTTACGGTCTTCCACCTGCTGAACAAAACGTTCCCGCTGATCTTCCGGGTCATTTAATTCCGAAAAGCCGTTGGCCAATTCCCGTCCGGCAATGAACAATTCAAATCGATCGGTCAAATCAGGGAATTGCTCGCTTTTTCTGGAAAGTGGGGAAACTTCCACCGGATACCCGGTGATAAATGTAGGTTGAATCAGTTTTGGTTCCACAAGCACATCGAACAGCTTGGTGATTATTTTACCCAATCGCCGTGTTTTGGTTACGGGCACCCCTTTTTCAGCCGCAATATTCAAAAGAGCATCCTTGTCTTTGAGCAGCTCAGACGGAATTCCCCCCAGTTCTTCCAGAGCCTGAGCCAATGTCAATCGGTTCCACCCGGATGAAAGATCGATGCTGTGTCCCTGATAAACCAAATGTTCCTCACCGTAAATTTTTACGGCGATCTTTCGGATCATCTCTTCGGTCAGCTCCATAAGGTCCTCATAATCCGCATAGGCCTGATAGAATTCGAGCATTGTGAATTCCGGATTGTGCTGGGTAGATACCCCCTCGTTTCTAAAATTTCTGTTAATCTCAAAAACACGCTCAAAACCGCCGACAACAAGTCGTTTCAGGTAAAGTTCGGGAGCGATACGGAGATGAAGATCCATACCCAGTGCCTTGTGGTGGGTTTTAAAGGGGGTGGCATCCGCACCTCCCGGAATAAGCTGCATCATAGGAGTTTCAACTTCCAGAAATTCCCGGGCCATTAAAAACTCTCTGATAACATGCACAATTTTTGACCGCACCAAAAACTTATCCCGTACATCCTGGTTCATCATCAAATCCAGGTAACGTTGACGGTATCGTTTTTCTGGGTCCCGAAGCCCATGGAATTTTTCAGGAAGAGGACGATACGATTTGCTTAAAAGGCGCAATTGTTTTGCCAATAATGTCCATTCCCCGGTTTTGGTCTGAAACATTTGACCGGTCAGGCCTACAAAATCTCCGATATCCAGTTGCTTGAAAAAAGCGTAGGTATCCTCTCCCACCAGATCTTTGCGTATATAAGCCTGAAGTTGACCTGTACGGTCTCTGAACCGGATAAACGAGGCTTTCCCAAAACGGTTTACAGCCATCATTCTCCCGGCAACCGCAAAATCAGGGGAAGACTCCGACGAAAACAAATTCGCCGAATTATCTATCATTTCCATGATTTCTTTTACCGAATGGGAAACTTTAAAATCGTTGGGAAAAAGGTTAACATTTATTTCTTTGAGCTGCTGAATCTTTTCTTTTCGTTTTTCCAAAATCGTGTTTTCTTTATCCATTTTTAGCCGTATCGTTATAATAAACCACAATTGATAAATTTACTTTCCTGAGAATCTAAAGGGCAAACCCGAAAGAAGTCAGGCGGGAGAATAAAAACCGAACCGGTATTTAAAATTCAACTATCGAACCAGATTTGCTAACGTATTTGGACAGTTGTGTCAAGCTTAAGTTGGCGGGTCTATTATCTTAATGTTAAGTATCATTATGGAACCCTTATGGGTTTCAATGTGGGGGATGAAAATCACCCAGTTTTGGGATCTATTTTATCATATCGAATCTGTTCCGAATATTAAGTGCCAGGGAATTTGGTTTCAGGTGTCAGGTTTCAGGTTTCAGGT
>SKZT01000171.1 GCA_007127235.1 Desulfobacteraceae bacterium | reverse complement strand
CTTCCCATGACCCTTTTTCGGGGATATGCAGACGATCTTCCTTTAGACTTATGGTTAAACGAGCATATTTTCCCTGCGGAGGCCAAATATATCAGGCCTGAAACGGTTTTATGGAGCACCTTGCTTGCCTGTTGCGAAATGCTTCTTTCAGGTACCACCACCTGCTGTGACGGATATTTTTTTGAAGATTATGTGGCTGCGGCACTCCAAAAGTCATTTATGCGCGGGGTTCTGGCTCAAGGCGTTATCGATTTTCCGGCCCCGGGTGTTCCGGATCCCGAAAAAAATGTCGAGGAAGCCATCCGGTTCGTTAACAAGTGGAAAGGCAAATCTCCGCTGATAAGGCCCTCCCTGTTTTGTCATTCCCCTTACACATGTTCGGAAAAAACGCTTGTAAAGGCCAAAAATGCTGCTTCGGATGCCGGTGTTTTGTTTCAGGTACATGTGGCTGAAACACAAGGCGAAAGAGAGGATTGCCAACGGAACCATGGTCTCACCCCAGTACAATATTTGGAAAAACTGAGGCTGCTGGATGCTGAAACCCTTCTTATTCATGCGGTGTGGGTCGATAACACGGATCTGGAGATCATATCAAAAAAAGGGGCAAAGATTTCCCACGTTCCGGCAAGCAATATGAAATTGGCTTCAGGAATTGCTCCTGTTCCAAAGATGCTTGGAGCCGGGGCGGTAGTGGGTATCGGTACCGACAGTTGCGCCAGCAATAACACCCTGGATCTTTTTTCAACCATGGGTTCTTGCGCCAGGCTTCATAAGGTCAGCACCCTTGATCCCACGGCAACCGATGCTGAAACCGTGCTGAAAATGGCAACCATTTCAGGGGCTAAAAGTATCGGCCTTGGTGACATAACAGGCTCTCTGGAACCGGGAAAATCAGCGGATGTTATTATTATTGACATAAAAAACCCGCATTTGACACCCATGTACTCACCTGTTTCTCATCTGGTTTATGCTGTCAACGGCGCCGATGTTAAGGATGTTATGGTTGCCGGAAATCATGTTGTCAAAAATCGACAAATTACGACCCTGGATGTGGATGAAATCATGGAGCAGGTTAATCTCATATCTTGTCAAATCAAATGATTTAAAGGTGTGCAGAAGCCAAAGGAAAAAAAGAACAATTTCCCTTGGCATCCCGCGCGCATCCTTGCTTATACAAGGCTTTTCAAGATATCCAACAAACTAATTGACAGCTTCTTTCAAGGCTTTGCCCGGAACAAATTTGGGTACGCTCTTGGCCTCGATTTTCATCTCCTCGCCCGTCTGTGGATTTCTTCCCATCCTGGCTTTTCGTTCTGTGACCTTAAATGTGCCAAAACCAACCAGCGTTACCGTTTCTCCCTTTTCCAATGCACCACTAATCGCTGCAAGTACAGCATCTACAGCTTTTTGGGCGTCTTTTTTGCTACTCATTACTTCCGATACTTCATTGATAAGATCCCCTTTGTTCATAAAAAAACCTTCCTTTCTTCACTTTTTCGCATCCGACAGGACGCTTTGTTTGTAATTACCCAAAAGCTTTCAGGGCACATCACCTAATTTTTCTCACTGACTCCAATTTCTAAAAACACAAAACCACTTTCTCATTTAAAATCTGAAAAACATGTTTGAAAAAAATTTATGGATAAAAATTTAGATGACCCGAAACCCAAAATCAGATGTCATATAACCGGAACACCCAACGACCGTCAAGACTTTGTTTGGTAATCTTTAATTCAAAATGTTTTTTTTGGATTTAATTTTTTTTAATTTAATTATTCAATTTCGTGAAGCTTTTCAAGAAGGTTTTCAGCATTTTCAATATCTTTTTGAGTCGTCATGTTTGTCGGATCAATAGCCAATGCATTTTTCCATTCCAATATCGCTTTTTCAAGTTCTTCATTGACAAAATAACGCACTCCACGATGATAATAGAAATCCGCCCTGTCTTTTACCAACTGCTGCAGATGCTCTATATAGCTTTGAATAGACTCACAATTGGTCTTAATATTCCCCATAACATTCAAGGCTTCGGTATATTTTCCAAATTTTTCAAATTCCCTGGCGATTTGGTAATAAACCTCTTTTTCGATCTGGAGAGCCTCAGGATGGTCGGGTATCTGCTTCTGAATTTTTCTTGTCATCTTCAGCGTACGGCTGTATTGCTTAGATTCCAAATATGATCTGGCGTTGGCAAGACTTTCTGCAAGATCAAAGGCGTTGGGCGGTGTGTTGATTGGAAGCGGGGGGATCATCAAGACTGAACCGATTTCAGGGACAGATTTGTCAGGTAAATCATTGAAGTAAGCAATCAAAAAACTTTTTTCAGGATCCCCATAGACTTCCTGAGCAATGGATTCCATCTCTTTTTCTTCTGCAACATTAAAGGTCTTTTGTTCGGGTTGGTTTAAAACCTCAACAAGGTATTTCATTGCTTTCCGGTTCTCGGGATTAATTTGCAGTGCTTCTAAAAAAAAAGAATGAGCCTTTTCTAAATCTTTAATGTCATAAGACTCGAGCCCTTTTTGAAAATGAGCTTCGGATTCGCTCCTTATTTTTTCCGTAAGTATGGAAATTTTTGACTCTATTTCATTATTCGCAGGATCAAGTTGATGAGCAATATGCAAAAAATAGCGGGCCATGTACCAATCCTTGACAGTTTCACTTTCATTCGCTCTCTGCCAATAGTGATAAGATACAGCAAACATCTCTTTTTCATCAAACAAGCTTTCTTCATCCTGTAAAGCCACTTTGTCGGAATAAATGGGCGATATGCTGAGATGCGTACATCCAGTGATACCTATCATAAACATCACCCAAAAAAGGGCTTGGAATTTTCTGATTTTCATTTGAAATTAATGGCCTTTTGGCATGAGAGGTTATTTATGAATTGATCCAAATCGGAATCGCCATATATCACCGATCGGCCGATGGTATAACGATTTTCAAAAAAAGGGACACTTCCGCGGTTTACGGTGAAGGCGGCCCGGTAACCCATTTTTTTTGCAAGAGATATTACCAGCTCATTGGTTTCACCGAAAGGATATGCAAGATAACGACAATCGGTATTCAAATAATCCTCAATGGTATTTTTGGAAACTTCAAGTTCTCGAACCAAAAATCGAAAATATTCTTCGAAAGGCGCACTTTCGTGGATTATTGTCAGGCTCTGGTGAGATTTGGTATGGCTTTGAACGTTAAAGCCGTTCTGGGCCATTTCTTTGATCTGAGACCATTTCATCGCTTTCTCGCCTCCGATAAAATCCGTATAGACAAACAAAGTGGCCGAATAGCCGAAGCTTTTCAAAATAGGATAAGCGATCTCGTATGCAGAAAGCCAACCATCATCAATAGTAATTACCACAGATTTTTCCGGAAGAGGGGCTCTAAACTCCATGAAATCTATCAACTGATCAAGATCTATGACCGAAAAATCGTTTTCCTTCAAATAGAGCATTTGTTCAAAAAAATCCTCGGCTTTGATAGTCATTTTATCCGAATGGTCATTTGAAAATTGATGATATACCAAAACCGGAACTGTTTGATATGAATCATTTTCCAAACCCCCGAGATAAATGGGTTCAAGAGGCACAATCAGAGGTTTTCCGGCAATAACCCGATCTTGGCGGTTAAACTTTGCAATCAGCCATCCTTTGTTTTTATCCCCAAAAAATCGGGCAGCCAAAGAATTGAACGTATCGGTAACTCCGGGTCTAACCATTATAAAACCGTCCATTTTCAATTTTGAAAACAAAGGATCTTTCTCAGCAAAAGTATGAAGAATTTTTTCATCGGCTTTTTTATCAATTAAAGTGCAGCTCTGTAGTGCTGCGCATAAAATAAGCAGAATCCAAAACAAACTTGTTCGCTTTTTTTCACAATATCTTCTCATAATAATTTTTGAGTTTTCGGAAAATTTTCTTTGTTTTTAGAAATTATGTCCTGTATTATTTGAAAATTTTTTCAGAAGCGGAATCGCTTATACAGGGTTTTTGCCACTTTCCTTAAATTTTATAACCTTATATACTTGTACTTTCTCGGATTTTCCTTTAATAGAAGTCGGCGGCAAAGTTATGGTTTCAACCATATTGCCCAGCTTTTCAAATATCGCTTTGCTTATGACTACCTCTCCGGCATTTGCCAGGCTGTTCATACGGGAAGCCATGTTGACCGTATCTCCGATAACAGTATATTCCATTTTGGCTTGAGAGCCTATGTTTCCGGATACTACGAGGCCGGCATCCACACTAATTCCGACAAGTTTCAAAAGCCGGTTTCTTGCCCCCCCCATTTTCTTGAACATCTGCTGCATTTCCATACAGGCCAGCAAAGCCTTTTTTTCATGATCACTATAGTACACCGGAACCCCAAAAACGGCAAGGACAGCATCACCGATAAATTTATCCACATACCCTTTATGTTTTTGAATAATGTCGGTTGCAATTTCGAAATATTCGTTGAGTTCCCCTACAACTTTTTCGGGATTATTTTGTTCTGAATATGCCGTAAATCCGCGTATATCCGCAAACAAGATAGTAGCTTCATTTTTTTGCCCCTTCAGCCAGTTCCGCTCCGGAGTCTTTAAAATCATCTCCAGGATTTCACTGCCGACATATTTACCAAAGGATTCTTTCATGAGAGACTTTATCCACAATTCATCACTCATATGGTTAAACGCAGCGGCCAGATTGCCAAATTCGTCTTTTCGCCTAAGGTAGACTTTGTGTTTATAATTGCCATGGGTGATCTCACCGGTAGCCTTCAGCAGCAAGGAGATGGGCTCTGTAAAACGAATGCCGAGATAAACCGCCACCAAAATACCTCCCAACAAAACGAAAGATGTTATGCGAAGAATGTTTTTGGTTTCCTGATAAATGACATCCTCTATAAAATCCATTGAAATACCAACATGTACCTCTCCCAGTTGCTTACTTCCGAATTCAACCGGGAGGATCATATTGAGCACATTCTCACCTGAGGATAAATTATAGTTAAAATGTGTAATGCCGTTTTCATGGATCAGGTTCTGTTTGTCCAAAATGGGGACATATGTTTTGCCTATATTGTCCAAATCGCTGTGGGCCTGGATGACCCCTTCGTTATTTAAAATAAACGCATAAAGAATGCCCTCCACCGAAGTGGCTTCTTTCAAAAGATTGTTTAAGCTAACAATATTGTTTTCCAACAATGGAATGGGAGCATTATTTGCAAAATAATTCAAAGAAACTTTGCCGATTTTAACACTTTGCTCATAAAGCTGGATTCTTTGGCGATTTAACATACCGAGACTGAATGCCAAAACAATGATCATGATAATCGCGGTCGTGGCAAGGGACAATTGAAGCCAGATGGGAATTCTTATAGACGGTATCATCCTCGATATCCGCTAGGATAATTAAGCAGTGCCTGTCCGAAAACTCCTCTCCCTCCGGGAGGGGTTGGGGGAGGGAAAGGTAACCTCCTGATATCATTCACCCCCACCCCGACCCTTCCCCAAAGGGAGAGGGAGAAACAGCGTTTTCGGGCAGGCACTAATTAGTGCCTGGGCACGTATTTACATAAAAGTCATTCCGGCTGAAGTCCATTGGTCTCCGCCGGAATTTCCTGGAGCTGTAGGTGCAAATTCATTCGCAGTGCTGGGTACGCATACTTACCAGGTTCATTTTTTGCGCATCTGGTTATACATACGCCTCTGTGCGAATGAATTCGCACCTACAAGTTAACCCATATCCGGTTATCCAGGTTAAGCCGTTTAAAACCAACTATCCGAACTTATTGAGACCACCATTATTTTTATCAGAAGATAATAAACAACTCAATGATTAAAAAGCGGATTTTAGGCATGAAAAATTAAATTAAAAATGATAATAAAAGGGCACTAAATGATCAGTTTTTTAGCAAATTATGGTAACATTCTTCATTTTAAGGAAAATGAGTTGGTTCACATAAAAATTATCACAACCGGTGGAACAATCGACAAGGTTTATTTTGATCAAAAAAGTGAATTCCAAATAGGAGAACCATCGGTTTCAGAAATTTTAGAAGAAGCCCGGGTTTCATTATCCTACGATATCATATCCGTTTTACGAAAAGACAGTCTGGATATGACCGATAAGGACCGGCAGCTCCTCTTTGATAAAGTTGCTTCCTGCAAGCAGCGGCATATCGTGATCACTCACGGCACAGACACGATGATCGACACTGCCAGGGTACTTCAACAAATAGGCGGAAAGATCATTGTTTTGACTGGCTCTATTCAACCTGCCAGGTTTCGGTTTACCGACGCTGTTTTTAATATCGGATGCGCCATTACGGCTGTGCAGCTTTTATCTGAAGGGGTTTATCTTACCATGAACGGACAAATTTTTGATCCGGAAAATGTCCGGAAAAATATGGATAAAAATCGTTTTGAACCGCTATCTGAATAGCGCTGGAAAGCTTCGCTTCGTGCCCGGGGCTCCGCTTCGCTGCGCTTGGAATAACGCTTTTACGAATACGCAGAAAACCAAAAAGGAGAGAGACCATGCAAATTTATATTTCAGGTTCTTTGGCATATGACCGAATCATGAATTTTCCCGGCAGATTTCAGGATCATATTCTTCCTGAAAAAATCCATATTATCAATGTCTCGTTCACGGTAAACGGGATGAATGAAAAATTCGGCGGTACTGCCGGAAATATTGCTTATAATCTTGCCCTTCTGGAGGAGAGCCCGTTGATTGTGGCTTCCGCCGGTAAAGACTTTGAAGCTTATGAAAAGTGGCTTCACAAAAACCGGCTTTCTTTGTCAGGAATTCGTAAAATCTTTGAGGAATTTACCGCATGTGCTTATATTACCACCGATGAAGCCGACAACCAGATCACCGGTTTTAATCCCGGAGCTATGAAGTATCCCTCGTTATACGGCTTTAATGGATCATCTACCGATAACACCCTGGCAATCATCGCTCCGGGATGCATTGAAGATATGCGGACCTATAGCCGCATTTTCAAAGAGAAAAAAATTCCGTACATTTTCGATCCGGGTCAGAGCATACCATCACTTTCAGGCAAAGATATGATGGAAATGATCACCGGCGCTCAAATGCTCATTTCCAACGATTACGAACTGGAGATGATCAAAAAAGGCACCGGATGGTCAAAAGACGACATTTTGCAAAGCACCGAGGCGATCATCACAACTTTGGGAGAGCATGGTTCGGTTATTACAAGCAGCGGCCATGATGTTTACATTCCCGCCGCCAAAGCCGCAAGCCTCCATGAACCCACGGGTGCCGGGGATGCCTACAGAGCCGGCCTTATCAAAGGACTGGTGATGCAAAAAGAACTTACCGAGGCCGCTCAAATGGGGTCCACCTGCGCCAGCTATGTCGTTGAAAAACACGGCACCCAGGAACATCGATATACCATTGATGAATTCTGGCAGCGTTATCATGAAAATTATTCTTAATAACGCATCAACGAATATTTGAAACACCCGGAGGCATGGTCAATACTCCGGGATTTTCCACCAAACCAAGATCATAAAGTATGTTCAGATGGGAGCGTTCCTTTTCAAAGGCTTTGAGAAACTGTATCGGGTTTGCCAAATTTTGACCGAATAAGGGAATACTTTCCCTCAAAAGCCTTATCATCGATTTTTTTCGTGGAAATTCCTGCAGATTGATTTCTTCATCTTCAGCAATTCCTGCGGCATGTTTACTAAGCATGATGGCCTCCGGATACCCTCCTAATTGATCCACCAGGCCAAGCTTATGCGCATCTTTACCGGACCATATTCTTCCTCTGGCAATTTCATGCACCTGTTCCACTGACATATTTCTTCCATCAGCAACCTTTGAGGTAAAGTCCTCATATACTCGATCCAGCCATGATTGAAAAATTTCCCATTGTTCAGGAGTATAATCATGGGTACCGGTCCAAAACGTTGCGTTTTTGCTGGTGTAAACTTCATCCCAGGAAACCCCTAATTTTTCCCATAGATCCGAAGTAAGCATTTTACCGGCAAAAACACCTATGGAACCTGTAATGGTTGAGGGGTGGGCAACAATTTTGTCAGCGGCCATGGATACGAAATAGCCGCCTGAACCGGCCATATTACCCATGGACACAATGACGGGTATCCCTCTCTCTTTTGCTCTGACGGTTTCACGCCAAATGGTGTCCGATGCTACATAAGAGCCTCCAGGGCTGTCTATTCTGAATATTATGGCCGACACATTTTCTTCATCGACAGCCTGTCTGAAAGCCTTGACCAGAGTTTCAGATCCCATGGCTAATCTGCCCGATGCCGGAGAAAAGCCGCTTTTACCCCTTTTTACAGATCCGACACCGTAAATAAGGGCAATGGTGTTTCCTTTCTGATGGGGCGCCCCTGCACGATCCAGATACTCTTTCCAGGGCAGCCGTTTTCCCTCCCCCCCGACTTCTTTTGTAACCAGCGCCAGCACTCCATCCCGGTAATGAAGTCCATCAACGAGGCCGGCTGCCAGAGCCTCCTGCGCGGTAAACAAACCATGATCGAACAGGTCTTTAACCTGCTTTTCATCAAGATCTCTGTCCCGGGCAATATCTTTCACCATATTGTCAAACAAGGAGTTCAAAATGGCTGCCATAGCTTCCTCGTGAGGCTCGGTGTATTGCTTTTCCGTAAACGTATTCACGGCGTTTTTGTACTCGTCTCGGCCATCCAGCCGCGGCTCAACACCGATCATATCTAATGTCCCTTTAATAAAGGGTGTTTGAGCAATCAAACCGGTCAATCCGATACTGCCCGAAGGCTGTATCAATATTTCATCAAAGGCAGAGGCCAGATAATAGGCACCGTTACCCTGCCCAAATTCACCCATGGTATCGGCATAGGCAATTGCTTTTTTCCCTTTCTGTCGAAACGAAATAATGGCTTCCCGGATTTCCTGAATGGCGGCAAACCCCAATTTCCGATTGCCCACTTTTGCAACCAGTGCCGATACTCTTTTATCATCTCCAGCCCTTTCTATGGCCGCAATAAGATGTATCAATCTCAGACTGTCATCCAAAATAACTGTGGCTATGGTTTCATCAGGCCTGTACTCGATAATCTCTTCATCCAGATTCAGCTCCAGTATTGTATTTTCAGGAACCACCGGCTTTCGGATAAAAATGACAAGATTGATGATGAAAAAAATGATAAACAAAAAAAGCGAAATACCCCCAAGGATAGTGAGCATTCTCAAAAATATACGTTTCATTATTATTTCCCCTACAATAGCTACTCCGGTGAATTACTCAATTTTGAATTGACAGCTTCTGAAAGTTCATTCAGAAATCGGCTTTTTTTATTAAACTGCCCTTTTCGGTAATTGGACGAACTCAAATAGAGACAATTTTCAGAACGGGTGATTGCCACATACATCAGTCGCCTTTCTTCCTGAAGCCCAAAGTCGGAGTCCACGGATTTCCAGTGCGGAAAAATTTGTTCCTCACAAGCCACCACAAAGACCACCGGGTATTCCAGTCCCTTTGCCGCATGAATGGTCATCAGGCTTACCCCCCCGTTTTTCTCTTCGGCTTCTTCGGTGTCCTCTTTAACCAATGCGGCTTCTTCCAGATAGTCTAAAAGCGAATCATGCCTGGATGCCGAAAAAATGAGCTGTTCGATGTTTTCCTGGCGAGAGGTAAATTCCATAGAACCCGCCCGCACATATTCCTTTAAGTGTTCCATATATTTGACCCGTGCGATAACCTTCTCAATGGCATCACCCGGTTTTAATGATTGAATGTCATCGAGAATACAAATAAGTTCATGCAAAGATTGGTATAGTTTCGGAGCCAGAATTCTTTTTTCAAGCGCATTTCGTACAGCACCCTGAAGTCCCGTGTTTTCTTCTTTACTTTGATATAACTTTTTGATTGTGGCCGGACCGACACCCCGTTTGGGAGTGTTGATAATTCTTTCAAAAGATACATCATCCCGGGGAAAAACCGCTGCACTTATGTAACAGTTCAAATCAAGAATTTCCTTGCGTTCAAAAAAACCCTTTCCTCCAAGAATTCTGAAAGGAATACGTTTTGCACGAAAAGCCTTTTCAAACGAAAGAGAACAAAATCGGGTACGATACAAAACCGCCATTTGTTCATAGGACATACCCTGGTCACGAAGAACTTTGACTTTTTGGGCTACCCAGTCAGCCTCCTCTTCATCGCTGAAAAAACCATGTATTTCAATAAGGCCTCCATTTTTTTTGGAAAAGCACTTCTTATTTATCCGGTCCCGGTTTTTTCCAATCAAATCATTGGCCACCTTGACAATTTCTTCTGAACTTCGATAATTTTGCTCCAGTCGAAATATTCTGGCTTCCTGATATTTGTTTTTGAAAGACAAAAAATGATCTACATTGCTTCCACGAAAGGAGTATATTGCCTGCCAGTCATCGCCTACACAAAAAAGACGACCATCACGCACCAAAAGCCCGGTAAGTTCTTCCTGAAGATTGTTGGTATCCTGATATTCGTCGCAAAGTATATACTCAAAATAGTTTCGATATTTTTCCCGAATGTCCTTATGATCTCTCAGCAAATTACGGGTCATCATGATAATATTATCGAAATCCACAGCATTAAGGCTTTTTAACTCTTTTTCATATATGTTAAAAACATCACCCAGGGGAATATGATTGTATTTGGGGCGTCGGTCGATATATTTTGAGGGATCGCCTGAATTTTTGGCATTCGAAATCTGAGAAAGTACCGACATTACATGTTTTTTGTCAAAATTGAGTCTGCTGACGAGAATATCCTTCAATAATTTTTGTTGTTTGTAAGAGTCATATATCTGAAGCGGATTATGATATCCCAACTTTGAACAATGGACCCGCAGAATTTTGTAGCAAGCCGAATGAAAAGTCCGCACCCATGGAAATCGGGAGATAGGCAATCCGGTTTGTTTGACCAGACGCTCTTTCATTTCTTCTGCCGCCTTGTTGGTAAATGTGATGGCGAGAATTCGTTCAGGATTAAATCCTTTTTCCACAAGGTAAGCGATTTTAGCCGTCAGTGTCCTTGTTTTTCCTGATCCTGCTCCGGCCACCACCAATGAAGGTGATCCCATGTGCAATACAGCTTTTTTCTGTTGTTCGGAAAGATTCATTGTCTGGTTTGTTTTCCTCGCCCCGCAATTTACAGCTTTTTAAATGGGTTTCTGAACAGCTGTAAATTCATAAAATTCATATCATAAAAATCTTATAATGATCTCTTTATAACTCATGTGCGAATAAATGTAAAAATGTCTTTGGAAAATAGAGGGGTTCAAATTTTCAGGAAAAATTCCGGCGTCAAATCGCCACGAATTCCAAGACGCGTCAGTGAAAAATCATATTTTACCGGATCATGGTCCGAAATTTTCCTGAATTGACGGGTAATTTCCATTGCGGTTTTCATATCAGCGGATTTGCGGTTGGTGAAACCCAACTGAAGACAGATTCGATGCATATGGACATCAAGTGGAATGATGAGCCCTGATGACCAGCTGCTGCACCATCCGCCGGGATCTACTGCATCGCTGCGGACCATCCATCTGAAATATAGATTTAATCTTTTGCATGCGCTCAAACTCCCCGCAACCGGGACCAAATGTCCAGGACATGCGGGGCAATGCTGCCTGATTTTTTCTGCAAAAAAACATAATGCTTTAAAATTCGTTTTGTCCTTTTTAGAAAGGCCGGATGCGAAACATTCGCCCAGGGATCCAAACTCCCGGATAACAGCTTTAGCTCCCGTCAAGAAGGCAGCCACCTTATCACCGGTGGCAAACCGGTGAGCAAACCCTCCAAAAGCCTTTTGCATGGTGTTATAATTATTTTCCAGAAGAAAAACCGATGGCTCCGGCCCCATTTTTTTTAAAATGATTGATACGCTCTTTAAAATCTGACCCACCCTGCCATAAGCCAGGCCTGAACTAACAAGCCCAACAATCTCGCGATCCCTAATGTCACGATAATCATATAAAAACTCCAATGGATCAGGATGAACGTATTTACGCCGATTTAATTTTTCATAGAGCAAATCCAGGCGTTTTCCAATATTTTGATCTGTTTTTCCCATATGAGCTTCAGCTTCACATTCAACTACCCGTCATGATTGTTCATCCTTTCTCTTAGTTTCCCGCTGCATTTGAAGGTAACCACACGCCTTTTTTTCAGTATCATTTCTTCACCGGAGGCCGGATTACGTCCTAGTCGCGCTTTTTTTTCATTGACACAAAATCTTCCAAAACCACTGATCAAAATGTCATTGCTATTTTCAAGCGCCTTTTTCATGCTTTCGAGAAGATGTTCAACCAAATCCGCACATTCTTTTTTGGGTAAATCCATTTGTTTCTGAACAGCCTCAATGATATCCGATTTCGTGAGAGCCATGATTGATATTACTCCCTCTTTTTTTCCACTTTTACTCATATAAGACCATAAGTTTTCCAATTTTCTGAATTTACAGTGAATTCATTTTTATGTCAATCATTTTGAAGTTATACTTTTCAGGGTACCTTTCAAAATTATACCTCAATTCATCACCTTGACATAAAAAAAGTTTCATGTAAAAACCTTATCATTT
>SKZT01000305.1 GCA_007127235.1 Desulfobacteraceae bacterium | reverse complement strand
GGATATTTTACCCTCGCCCTTTTTGCCTTCGGCATTTTTTCCCTCACCCCTGACCCCTCTCCCAGAGGGAGAGGGGAATGCTGGCGCTATATCGGGCCACCAGTTTCCATCCAATAGAGAAAGTTCTTCCAAGCCCCTCTCCCAGAGGGAGAGGGGAATGCTGGCGCTATATCGGGCCACCAGTTTCCATCCAATAGAGAAGGTTCCTTCAAGCCCCTCTCCCAGAGGGAGAGCGGGATGTTGGTGCTATATTGGGCCAGCATGAACCGGAAATGCGCGATTAAAAACTAATCACCGCACTCTCACAGCAAAGATTGATAAATATATCCGCCGTGCCCATGGAGGCATTTTCAATTAAATCATCCGGGAAAATCTGTCTGATTGCTGCACAAGGGGTGCAAACCAGAATCGGGACTTCGAATTCTTTCAAATAGGTTAAATGGTCATCGGCACTATCGCCGGTGGCACTGCGCAAATTATCGGCGATTCCTTTTCTTGCAATGTAAACACCTTCGTCAAGAAGAAATACCGTGGTTTTTTTCCCCAGTTTGTGGGCCATAACGGCCATTTGAAGGGCGCGTGTTGTCCGGTTGGGGTTATCGGTACCACAGGAAAGAGCTACCAAAACTTTATCGGTCATTTTTTCACCTCCGCAAATTTTAATGGTTAATCATGTTGACAGTTGTCTTTTGCCTGATTTGTGGGATTCTTCCTGGGAAAACGGCAAAAAAAACCTATGATAATTTACTGCCTGAATTGAGTAATTCCCTTGGGAATGGCTTTTATATGCTGACGCAATGGATCCTTATGTTTTCTATTATCGAACCTATACAACAACACATAGACAATCGTCAACTCAATGTTATTTAATTAACCTTTAAAAAGTTTGCATATATTGTATTTTCCATTTAAACTTGCGCGGACTATATTTGTTATAAAACAGAAAAACTATCCCGGCTTGTGAAATGCTGGAAATTACAAATAATATCGGGGGCTTGAGAACATGGCTAAAGTATTGGTTTATGGAAGCGGAGGGCGTGATCATTGCCTGGCTGACAAGTATGGTGACAGCCAGCATGTGGAAAAGGTGTATTTTATGTCGGGAAATCCCGGTGTATTGTATACCCCTAAAGGCAAAAGGGGGCTTATCGAACTGGTAAATATTGCAAACCCTGATGACTTCGGGGAAGTGGCCGCTTTTTGCCGTGAAAACAAAGTGGACCTTGTGGATGTCGGCTCCGAGAATCCCCTTTCTTCGGGTCTTGTCGATGTGCTTAACGATCACAATATTGCCTCGGTGGGCCCAAAGCAGGAATATACCAAGCTTGAAAGTGACCGTTCATTTACCAACTTTTTACTGAAGAAAACAGGTGTGGGAAAACCGGAATATCGCGTTTTTTATGATATCGGGCAAGCCCGTAAATATGTTAAGAATATCGGTTACCAGGTTGTGGTAAAAGCCAATGGCCTTGCCGCCGGCAAGGGAGCTATTGTCTGCGACAATGTCGAAGACGCCCTTGCTGCTATCGACAGCATCATGGTTAAAAAAATATTTGGAAAATCAGGAGATCGGGTGGTTATTGAAGAACGCAAATACGGGACGGAAATATCATTTTTTGCTTACCTGGACGGAAAGCATGTCCTACCGCTGAAAATGTTTTGCCAGGATTATAAAACTGCATTTGATTCCGATGATATAGAAAGCATTGAAAAGTTCGGAGGAAATTTGAATACAGGGGGTACAGGCTGTTATTGTCCCCACAAGCTGATGAGCGATCAACTGGTCAACAGAATTATCCGTGAGATTGTCAACCCAGTGGTAAATGTCATTTATAATGAGTATGGCTGGAATTACAAAGGGGTTGTCTATTTCGGCCTGAACCTGGATACGGACAATCAACTGGAAGTGTTTGAGATAAATGTCCGTCACGGTGATCCCGAATTTCAGGTCCTGGCCCGTAAATTGAGCACCGATCTTTTTGAAATCGGCATGGCCGTGTGGGAAGGAAAACTCGATCAAATTCAACAGGTTTGGAATCAACAATTCTATGTGGATGTTATTGCAATGGAGGGGCGATCCAAGGCCGATCGCGGATGGAACCCCGGATATCCTAAAAGATACGGAAAAGGTCATCAAATCCTTGGACTCGATGATTTGGACAAAGGTATTGCGGTTTATTTTGCCGGCGTGGAAACCACCGAAGAAAAAGGACTGGTCACGTGGGGAGGAAGAGTGCTTCATCTGATCGCCGGGGATAAAACTTTGGAAAAAGCCAGGAAAAAAGCCTATCAAAATATTCAAAAAATAATCTTTGTTGATCACAAAAAAGACGGTGCCAACTGCATGCGCTATAGAACTCAAATCGGATTATAGTATATTTTAAGGAGTGCAAAAGCTGTGCTTTTGCGTAAAAAAAATGAAAAAGCACAGCTTTTGCACTCCAGCTTTGCATAATGTAAAAGGCAGCATCTCTTATGAGGTGCTGCCTTTTATATTTAAAAACGATACTGCAGCATCAGGTGATCATTGCCGCAAAGATTAAATTTCAGCTGAATCGTGCTGCGCGAGGGGCTTTGCCTGCAAGCGGGTTATAAAGCTTCATGATAGCAAATTTCATCACATCCAGAGTTTTCATCTCTTTAATTATAGCAAACAGCGTGTCTTCGGAAGCTTGCGGAAGTACACAGGCGTTATTGGAATCAAATTCCAAATCGGGCAGACCTTTAGCCAGCTTTTTTTGTTCCTTCTGGGTCATCTCCACCTGAATAGCTTTTTTTCCGTCAATCTCAACAATCTTATCGCCCAGCCCGATTGCCTCGATTTCCTTCTGTTTTTCATCATCCAAAAAAATGTTTATAAAATAATTTGCCATACAATTTCCTTTCATTTTAATTGCTAACGTTCAAGGTTAAAAAAGTTTTTATGAATAAAATACTATCTATGGTCTGCATAGGAACTCCTCTCCCTCTGGGAGGGGCTGGGGGAGGGAAAGATAACTCCTGATATTATTAACACCCACCCAGACTCTCCATATTGGGAGAAGGAATAAAAGACCTTTCTTTCAGGCACTATTTATTAAAGTTTTTTTTTGCTGTCAATCTATTAATTCATGGTGGGGACATTATGGGGATTTTTGCCATCGGATCTGGATTTACCTGTAGGTGCGAATTCATTCGCACAACGGCGTTTGTGCAACCGGATGTGCTAAAATTCAACCCCCTGTCTATGCGTAACTCAGCTGTGCGAATGAATTCGCACCTACAGGTTTTTTTGCCGCCGGGTTTACAGTTTATGTTCAGATCTTTTCATCTATAAATACATCCAGGGCAATAATGTGCAGATCCTTTGAGATTTCCTGTGCCCGACCCAATTGCCACTGGTTGATACTGGCCGATCCATCCATGGTACTCTGCAATTTTTGAATCAGGCCGG
>SKZT01000036.1 GCA_007127235.1 Desulfobacteraceae bacterium | reverse complement strand
TTGGCCAGTCCGAGGGCAGGGATGCCGCATTGGCCGAAGTCTTTACGTTTCCCCTGACGTTGTACACCGCGCCATCGCTTTTGGCTGTATAGCGGCCCGCCACATTTCCGGCTCCTATGACTGTAAAATACGGCTCCCACAGCTCGAGGGTTCCCTGCCAGCCATCATGGAGTATTTATGCAATTCCAGATCCAAAGAGATAGGGGGCACATATGGTATGACAAAATTGAGGTTGAAAGGGGATATGATGAGATTGTCCTTGTCAATGGATTGCCTGAAAACAACCTTGTTGTCATCCGGCAATGCATCCCTGGCCAGGCACGGCGACATCGTTACAGCAATACTTCCCAACAGCACATACAGAAATACGGTGGCAATCCGTAATAAATTCCGGTGCATAAACATCCTCCTTTCAGCAAAGTTGGTATAATGTTTGGAAAGATGTCGGGGGTGTTCCATACCGAATTGCAGTTGAAGCCGTCAGCGTTGCCTTTTAATTACTCCAGCAGAATTCGGAACCCGGAACATAAATGATATTTTACCAAAACCTATTAGTTGGAAGCTACCTGTTTGTCAACAAAAGATCTTCTACTCATTTACGGGCAGCATGAGAGTCATTCACGGGACACCTGATATTGAGAACCAACTCAAAATATTGCTTTTCAGAAAATGTTTTTGGCAAGGATAGAGGGAGGAGATCATACTTTTTCGTATATCTCCGACCGATAACGCATCCAAAAATATTTGGGGCTTTTTGTAATAAACACCAATTGGTTCCATATTGGGCGAATATTCACATCTTTAAAATATGTGATTTTTCAATAAGCAGGGATAAAAAAGTTGCAATTTTTTTTTATATGGGTTTTGATTAAAAACAAATTACGAAAGACATAAAATCCTCGAATATTCGATACCGAATTTCATGCCATGTCCCTAAAGACCGCCCGTTGGGATAGGGAATAAAGGACTTTTCGTTCGGGCGTATATACGACTGGAAAGGAGAATACTGAATATGGAAAATTTGTTAACCGCCGATTATAAACTATTGGATAGTCCGGAAGTCCTCATGTATCTTTTTCATCCTCGTGCCGAGATGGGTCATTCCAGTTTATCCAAAAATTCAACAGACATCAGGATACCTGTTGAGGAGGGTGTATTTATAAGTGGGCGTTTGCACTTAAAAGACAAAGGGGTGCCCACCATTCTTTTTTTTCATGGTAACGGAGAGATAGTTTCTGATTATGATGGGTTAGGACCTCTGTACAATCAGATTGGAATAAATTTTTTGCCGGTAGACTATAGAGGATACGGGCAATCTAACGGCATACCCACTTCTTCGGCCATGATGAAAGATTGCCACACTATTCTGAAACATACTCTCGAGTTTCTTTCGTCCGAGGGTTTTACCGGGCCGCTCCTTCTAATGGGCAGGTCATTGGGAAGTGCCTCTGTACTTGAGTTGGCCTCACGTTATCCCAAGGATGTCAAAGGACTCATCCTGGAAAGCGGTTTTGCATATACAGGACCACTGCTGTCGTTGTTGGGAGTCAACCTGGAAAAATTGGGCTTTGAGGAAAACAAGGGTTTTGGTAATTTAGATAAAATAAAAGCCTACCATGGCCCTACCTTGATTATCCATGCGGAAAAAGACCACATAATTCCTTATAGCGACGGCCAGGCACTTTTCGAAGCATCTCCGGCCTCGCAAAAGATACTTTTAAAAATTCCGAAAGCCAACCATAATGATATTTTTATTCATGGTTTCAAAGAATATATGATGGAAGTTAAAAAGTTGGCAGATAGTGCATCATTGCTTTGATTTAATCGTGTTCTTTACATTTCGGCAAACAAACTCCAAGGAAATTTTTCGGGTATTCCGATTTTTGTTTATTATTGCCGGTCACCTTATCTTAAAAATTTTTCCACTGGCAAAACAAGAGCTTGGAGATGCTTGTGTGCTCCACTTGCATCACGCCATTTTCCCAGCTCTTCCAGGAGTGCATCCACCTGAGCGTCTTTTACCTGAGCTTGTACGATGGTGACACTGCCCGGATATACCTGTGTGTTGTAATGTTTACCGTCGATATCTTTACCCTCAGTTCTCGAATATCGCGTAAAATTGGTTATGTCATGATTATCGAGGATAGTTTCGATGGCATCGGAGAATTCAAAACGAAATATAATTTGAAGCAGCTTCATCTTGACCTATATTTTTTTTGCTGGTTGAATTTGTTTTTACTTAATTTCTGTTTGAACTGATCCATGATGGTATAAATGACCGGTATGACCACCAGGGTCAACAGTGTCGCCCCCAAGAGTCCGAACAAAACAGCAACGCCCAAGGGTGCTCTGACTTCTCCGCCGACACCAAATCCTATTGCTATTGGTGTGATTCCAAGCACTGTCGACATGGTGGTCATGAGCACAGGCCTGAAACGTATTTTTGCAGCGTTTTGAGCGGCGTCAAAGAGCCCTTGCCCCCGTGCCCGCAGAACATTGCTATAGTCCACCAGAAGAATCGCGTTTTTGGTAACCATACCCATAAGCATAATAAATCCAATGAAGGCCACAATTCCCAGCGGCATACGAAAAACCCACAGCGCTCCAAAAGCTCCGGCCAATGCCAGCGGTACACTCATCAGGATGATAAGCGGATACAAAAAAGATTCGAATTGTGCAGCAAGCACCAGGTATATGAACACAATGGCAAATAAAATTGCCAAACTGAGATAATAGAAAGCCTCTTCAAATTCCTGTGCCTGGCCCGTGAAAGTGTAGCTGAATCCTTCAGGCAGAAGTTCATCCAGATGGCCTCGCAACAGGTCAATAGAATCTCCCAGGGTAATTTCAGGTGGGTTGGATGCCAATATGGTGGCGGATCTTAGGCGGTTAAAGTGATGTATCTCGCTGGGGCCGACGGTTTCGGTTATTTCGACAAGGTTATCCAAAGAGACAAGCTGACCTTCCATGGTTCGCACATAAATATCCTTGATGGCGTCCGGTACCATTCGGCCTCGTTGAGTAACTTCAGTGATAATATCGTAGCGGCGAAACTGTCTTTCTACTTCGGAAATATCGGTCTCAGCAAGCAGAAACCGAAGCGTATTGGAGATTTCCGCTACGGATATACCCATCTGAGATGCTTTGTCCCGGTTGATATTAATATCGATTTGGGGTCTGTTCAATCTGAGGTTGGACCTGATACCGATAAAATGAGGCTGACGGGCCATCCAGCTCATGATGTCTTCCTGAACAGCAGCGAGCTGTTCAAGATTCTGATGCTGCAAAACCAGCTGTATAGGTTCCTGTGTGCCCATAGGTCCTATCCCGCCTTCAAGAACAAATACCCGCCCTGCCGGCAATTGCTGCATCCTCGCCCTAACGTCCGAGGCAACCTCACTTTGGCTTCTGACTCGTTGAGATATCGGAACCAGGCTTACGAAAGAAACTCCTTGATTTACCCTGCCTGGTCCTGGCCCCATGGCAAGTCCCACTGCTAAAAAGTAATGCTGAACTTCCGGGGTATCATCCAATATCTGCTCTATCTGCCGAGCAAATTGATCAGTTTGTGAAATGGTGGAACCTTCAGGAGTTTCGAAAGAAATCATAAATTCCGAACGATCGGCTACAGGTGCGAATTCAGTGGGCAATTGTGTAAATAAAAACAAGCCGACAGCAAAGGCAGTGAAGCCCAAAATTAGGGTAGAGATACGGTAAACAAGGGCTGTGGCCAAAATTTTGTCATAGACTTTTTCGATCATCTGAAACAGTTTCTCGGACCATTGAAATACTCTGCCTTGTTTTTCCGGAACTTTTAAAACCAGCGAGCTTATCATGGGAGTCAGGGTAAGGGCGGTAAAGGTCGAAGCAAAAACGGTTACAGCGACTGTAAGCCCAAATTCAAAAAAGAACTGCCCAATGATGCCTGCCGTAAATGCAACGGGAATAAAGACCGCTGCCAGTGAAAGGGTATTGGCAATGGATGGAAACGCAACTTCGGTGGTACCAACCGTGGCAGCCGCTTGTGATCCCGCACCAAGTTCTACCTGTCTGTAGCAGCTTTCGACAATAACGGTAGCGTCATCCACAACGATTCCGATAACCAGGATTAAACCGAGCAATGTCAGGGTGTTTATACTAAAACCCAGCAAGTAAATTATAAACAATCCCATCAGCAGAGATGTCGGGATCGCCAAACCTGTAATTAGGGTACTCCAGACATTTCGAAGCATCAGCATAACAACGATTATGACAATTACAGTTGCCAAAAGTATTGTGATGATAAGATCGGTGATATTTGCAGCGATAAATTCGGATTCATCCGTTGCAACTGTGTAAGCAAGCCCAGGAGGAAAATTCTGGGCAAGCTCCGCCATTTTCTGCCGTGCTTCTTCAGCAAGCTCCACAATGTGGGCGTCGGCGTGGCGGACAATACCAAGGCCGACAGTGGGCTCACCACTGAAACGTGCAAATTGCCTTAGATTTTCCGCCGAGTCTATGGCCTCACCAATCTGCGAAATTCTTATTGGAGAGCCGTTTCTATAGGTTATAATGAGATTGTTGATTTCTTCCGGACTACTTAACCTCCCGTGGACCTTTACCAAAAACTCCCGTTTCTCGCTTTCGATTCTTCCTCCGGGAATATCAATATTGTCGGCCCTTATGGTATCAACAACATCATGTATAGATAGCCGGTGAGCGGCCAGAAGGTCCGGGTCTATACGAATTCGAACGGCATAACGATGTTGGCCGCCGATTATTACCCTGCCGACTCCCCGAAGGGACTCAAGCTGTTCCTGCAAGTCTTCCGCATAGTCAGAAATGCCGGCCCTATCCCACCGCTGGTCACCGGTAAGAGTAATCCACATGATCGGAAACTGGTCGGGATCTACCTTGGAAACTATCGGCTCGTCGGTTTCGTCCGGTAAGCGGGCGCGAGCCCTGTTGACTGCGTCGCGGACGTCCTGGGCGGCCAGATCTATATTACGCCAGAGTTCAAATTCGGCAGTAACAACGCCAACCTGCTCACGTGCAGTAGATCGCAGTGTCCTAAGCCCTTCTACGGTACCAATTTCCTCTTCCAGAGGAAGCAGAATTTCTGTTTCTATAACTTCGGGATCAGCACCGGCCAATACCGCACTGACACTGACCACCGGAATGTCTATATCCGGGTATTCGCGTATGGGCATCTGAAAATATGCATAAAAGCCGAATATTGCGATTATCAAGAAAATGACAACTGTGAATACCGGCCGACGAATGCAGAAATTCCAAATCATGATGAGTCATTCTCAGAAGATATATTTTCATCAAGTTTCTCAATGACTTGAACCTTGTCTCCATCATCTAGCTCCATGTGGCCTGAGACAACTACAATTTCATCAAGGGCAACTCCATCGAGGACCTGTACCTTTCCAGGACGGCGCAACCCGATGGTAACTTCACGCCGGTGGGCCATATCATTTTCGACCACAAAAAGAATGTATCCCAAACGCGTCGCAATCAAGGCTTCTTCAGGGACAACAGGCTCATTTTCCAACACTTCAACGGTCAGAGCAGCAGTCGCAAACCCCCCTGGTTTGAGTAAGGCATCTTCATTATTCAGTTGGGCTTTTACCGTGAAGTTACGAGTTGATTCGTCAATTTCAGGACTTATGAATGTTACTTCTGCTTCGAACACCATTTCCGGAAAAGCATCCACTTTAATTTCAACATGCTGCCCGTATGCTACCTGTGAAATGTGTCGTTCCGGCAGTGTAAAGATGATCTCGAGTTCCCGGCTGAACAGCCCTACCAATGGCTGCCCGGGTGCAATCAGGTCGCCGATATCCACCATCCTGATTGATAAAAAGCCCGCGAAAGGAGCCGTTATTCGGGTATCGCTGATTTGCTCCCGGATTAAATCGATATCGGCCTCGAGTCTGTCCACCTCTGCCTGAGCAAAGAGAAAATCGGCCCTTTTGCGGTCATAATCCTCCACCGCAACGACATCATCCTTTAGCAATCGAGCAAAACGTTCATATGTCCGCTCAGCAAAATCCAATTCGGAACGGGCTCCCTTTAGTGCAGCCTGAGTTGAGGCGAGCCTGCTCTGCAATTTGGTATCATTAATCTTTATTAAAAGCTCACCAGCGTCAACGGCTTGACCTTCTCTGAAAACAATATCGGTTACCCTGCCTTCGGCTTCGGCTGCTATTTGAACGGCTTGTTTGGCTCTAAGGGTCCCGATACCCATAACACGCCGGTGAAAAGTCTCCGCCTCTATAGCCTTAACCTCAACGATTACCGGCCGATCATCCACTTCCGCAGGATCATCGGCTGGACATCCGCTAAGAGTAAGCGTTATAACAGAAGCCAAAACGCCAAGCACCGTCTTGAATAAGCTACTGGTTTTTAAGACCCGTTTGAGCATTTCATGCGACCTTTCATGTCTGCCAAAAAACAGCCGTATCAATTCCTCAATGTGGCCTGAAGCCTTTTTGGAATAAGGAGCAGGTCCAATGCTGAAACAATAGAGGTACAAACCACATCGGCCTCAAAAAGTGTACCCGGGAAAGCACCTTCTTCCAGTATAACCGCAATGCTCAGAGCAGCCTCCTTGAGCATCAAACGGTCGTTTCGGCCGTTGCCAAGGCAGATGGTGTTCATGCTTCCAAGGCGTTTTACATATTCCATTTTTTGATGCTCCTGATTGTTCTCCTCTAATATTTCCAATTTGCAAGGGGTATCGGCCAGAACACTGCGCGCTTTTCCGAAAGTATCCGCTGTAACCACATGAATCTCAAGTTTTTTCCCAAGTTCAACAAAACGTTTTTTAACACCGTCAATTATTTGTCCATCAATGGCCATGGTTCCGTTATAATCCAGAAGCAAAAATTTTATCTCCAATTTTTCTCCTCCGGGTATTTCTATTTCAATCATGTTTTTTCCTTTTATAAATTATTTTCTTAGCTCATTTCCGGACCCCGTATAAGCTGTTTGCTTTTTAGCTGTTTTTTTTATAGAGTATTATTAAAATTAAATGAAAGAGAGTAAATATATAATTGGAATATACAAAAAGGAGATGTCACTTGACAATAAAAATTAAAATTTCTAAAAAGAAGCTCTGCATTTTACCGGTGATAATGCTGCTCTTATTCCTGCTGATGGGCTGTGCAACGGCAAATTATGGAGCAATTCGTCCGAGCAGTGAGGTCAATGAGCTTTTTGAATCCCATGAAGTATTAGATGACCACAATTACTATTACAGCGGTTCAGCTGCCATTCCAAACGCAATTATCGGTATCCATGAAAACTTCACACTTAAATCGGATTTGTGGAAACCTGTTGATTTAACGCAGGATCAGTTGAAAAAATGGATCCTCTTAATGACTGATAAGAGGGGATTTTCCATCAGGATTTATGGCTACCATATTCTTGATCCCCAGGGAGAAATTATTGGCGTCTGGTATTCTCCATATGACCGAACGGTAGTTAAAATGGTGGATGATCAGCATGTTGTGGTTCATACACCCACTGTAAGACCGGAAGAACGGGATAAGATGTTTAGATTCTTTCCGAGCCTTTGAGATTGACCCTGACACCCAATGATCAAGTTTTTTATGGCGAGACGTTTCAAAGCATTGTCATTTTGGGCGCAGCAAAGCGGAGACCCGGAACCCACGCGAAAAATAGATCTGGATTCCGGATAGAGTGATGAAAATTGTCACAAAATTGGCCTGAAAAATCCTCTGAGTTTTGTTCCGCTGCATAGTTCTTAGATACCAGGTTTCAGGTTTCAGGTTTCAGGTTTCAGGTTTCAGGTTTCAGGTATCTCCAATTTGTATTCTCCATATCCTGACACCTGACACCAAATTTTCTGGCATTTAATATGCGGAACAGATTCGAGATGATAAAACCGATCCCAAAACTGGGTGATTTTCATCACCCCGGATTCCGGCCTCCGCCGGAATGACGGAAAAAAACTTGAACATCGAGTGATAATTATTTGATTATAAAGATGGATTTGCATAATAATTCCAACATGATCCAAATTCGTAATGCGATCGAAAACCATGGTTTTGATGTAATAGGTTCCAACATGTCCATTTGTGTGAAACTCGATTGGACAGGCATTACGAATGCAATACTTGAGTTTTATACACTCAGAAACAGTCCAAAACAAATACGGGCCAGAATAAAAAAGAACACAAGCAATTGGGATCCGGCATTGGAAGATCAAATGTTTCACACAGAGATTGACCTGGAATATATGAGCAATGCTCTGCAGGAAAGTTTATCCGGGGTAGCGAAATTAGGGAGGTTTTTTTATTTTGGATATCGGAAAGGCACTCATTACTACTATGCTCACATTAACATGTCTGAAAAACCGGATGATATTTATCTTAAACAAAAACTTTTGGAAAAAACCCTGGAACAATTAAGATGCGTGGATTCTAAAATATTTCGTCAAGGCTTGGACATGTCGGGATTAGCCCGTTCCAGTATTGTCAGGTTGGCTCTTACACGCATTTTCCGGAGTGCCGGTGATCGGGAAGAACTTACGACTGCAGTGTCCCAAGAAGCTGTCAGGATTGTGAATGCCGGAGAATGGAAAACGGTACGAAATCTTATCAACAGCAACCGGATCAATTTTGTAGGCCATTTGGTTTATATTCTGTGGGAAGAAATCTCCCGTTGCTACATGAAAAAATCGTGGGAAGAACTATACAGGTAAAATTTTTCAGGGGCGCACGGCCCGTACCGCTCCGCAACGTCTCGAATCAACACGTTCTCTGTAATTGTTTATGACCGGACCTGTAATTATGGTATCTACCATTTGAACCCAACCATCAATGTAGCTTCTATAATTTACCGACGTCCAATACCATTCAGAAGTTGTCAAAGGGAAAAAAGGTTCTGTTTTGTAAAGCCTGATCAATTCCTGGGGGGTGGGCAGCCGCCAGTCACTGTATCCACCGGTTCGCAGGTCGGATACATATTGATGGGCAGTTTTGTAATCAATACAGACAGCCCCCGAATCAGCGGAATCCCACAATGTCCACATCAGCTTTGTATGTTTGTCAAGAACGATATTTTCATCCCTGACCACAAATCTGTCATCGGCCGCCTTTATCTGATCCATTATCTTTTTGAGTTTTTTTCCTCTTAAAGCCTCTTTTTCGGCCTTTTCCAATAAAACTATCTCTTCTTGAATCCTCTCTGTAATGGATGAATGAGGATTCAATTGCATATATCTAAGAAAAATCTTTCTTGCCTCCCCATAATCGGAGCCTTTTTCACCGGCTCTTTTATTTAGTTCTCTCAACACCATTTCTTCCCGGTAATACTGTCGATATTTATCCCGATCAGCTTGTAACTTCTCGGATCTTGGGTCATTGGGGAATGCATTTATGAATCCTGCTGATAATTGAATACATTTTTCCCAGGTCTTATCCGATTCGCACCGCCGCAGCTCATCCATCAATGTAAAATAATAAATATCCCCCAAATCCGAGACTATGGCGTTTATGCTTTTGTGATAGTTGCCCCTGGGGTATTTTTTCTGATGTTTTCGATATTCAAGGATTTTTTCCTGAGCTGAAAGGTTTAGCACTTTTTGTTCCAAAATCTCATAATCTCTGTCCTCCAGAACTTCCGAAAGCAAAATCATTTTTTGGGCTATGTCATCTTTGAATGGGCTTTGAGGATTTATATTTTTATATTGAACATAAAGTGCCATAGCTTCATCAAATTTTTTTTGACTTATCAACTTTTCAGCCGAGCCAACCAAAGAGTTGTATTGGCGTAAGCCCAATTTTTTTTCATATTCTTCATATTGCTTTTGAATTTTACGGCTGTATTTGTGAACAGGGTTTGTATCCAGATAATTTTTCAGAAAATAAATTTTATCTTCCAAATTTTCCTGATTTTCGACCCTGACAATAAGGCTTTCATATTCATTTTTTAACTTATGCTGGTTGAATGAATAGAAACCATAAAAAGCTATGCCGGAAAAAATCAGGATGATGGTAATTATTTTGACTAAAAGTTTTTTTGTCTTGTCCTTCTTTTTTAAAGGAGTTTCAATATGCCACTTTTTGTGCTTGCAGTAGTTTTTTATATAAGAAGTCGCCTCTTTGGGAGACAGGCCAAATTCTACGGCCCTGTTTACAAGATATTGGAAATTGTCGGCACGGATGATCCCCTCTATTCCAGTAACATCAATATCCATGTTAAGCTTTGAGAGTTGGGCCTGGATTCTTGTGTTATCATACGAAGCCTTGTTTTGCTCATTTTTGAAAAGAAAAATACAATGGCCCACCAAAACACCACTGGCCGTTGTCAACGCATCCTTTTTCCTGATTTTTAAAATATCGGCTTCTTTTTCCTTTGCTCTTTGTTGTAACTCTTTAATTTCAGCATCGGAGTTAACTCCTAAAAAGTCATACAAAGATGTTTTGCCGACAATTTTGAGGTTTTCTTCAATGATTTTTATTATAGAAGGATCTATCGGTTTGGCTTTCTGAAATCGGGTTGTTTTATCCTTTTTAACAGGGCAGGTAATTCTTTTCCGAATTGTTTTTTTATCCATGCTGTGGATAACGGAAAGAGCATCAATTTCAGACTCGGTTATATAGCCTTTTTGTCCACGATGGTGAATCTGTTGATCCAGTACTGAGAACTTTTCCTCTTCTTTTAATTTAATTCGACTGCGTATTTCACTGACACTGATTCCATGGTGTTTTGCAAGCTTGAATATTTCTTCTTCTTTGATGAATCCCTTGCTCATCAGCAATTCAAGATGCCGGTCTATTTCTTTGAATTTGAACTGTTTCTTGTTTTTGATTATCTCCAAAGCCGATTTGGCTTCTTTTTCGCAAAGCTCGGAATTCATCATGACCCTTCGGATCTCAGGAATCATCCCGATGTAGCTTTGAGCTTTGATGCCTTTGGTAGGGTGGTTACGTAAGCGACTCCATTCGCTTTGCTTTTTTTTGATGGCCTCTTCGATTTTTGAGGGATCCATCTGAGGAGGATCCACGGAAAGGTCCAAAATAATGAAAAAATTATCCCTTTCCATATTCTCTGTCTCTCAGCACCTGGCGTTTAGTAGATAATAATACTTTGGTTTCGGGCGATGGCTTCATCAAGTTCTTTTCCATGAATTACCGATTTTGTTTCCACCGCCACATTGACGGATCTGGATTCCTTGGTTTCAACAGCCGTAATTTGAAGACGTCCTTCCTCATTTAATTTGAATGAAATTTCAATGGGCTGTTCGGCTGGGAGTCCTGAGGGAAGCTGAAGCACTGCGGTACCTATTTCGATAGATTCATCGATAGAAACGGTTTCTTTTTTTGTTTCATTTTCCATGATTCTTATAAGTACTGTTTCCTGATTGTTCACTGCCGTAAAAAAAGCCTTGCTGGTATCCACAGGTACGGAGGTATTTTTTACTATGAGATTATAAACCAGTTCCCGGTTTTCCGGATTTCGAACCACCACCCCAAAGCTTTTACTGGTAACATCCTTGATATTGACACGTGATTTCTTCACGGCTCCAATAGTATATCCCACCGATTCGGCCACTTCCTGGGCCATCTCCTCTACAATGAGATCCGGTGTCAGTTCGAGAATCCTATCGGGGTCAATGCCTTGGATACTTTTATCGGCAATTCTTTTAACAAGTCCGTCATTCAATGACAATTTCCACCCATAAATGGCTGCCCCTTTCGCTACAGCTTCATCCGGATCAAACATTTTTACATGCACATCAAACTCTTGCTGAAGTCTGCGAGGAATCTGCGGCATGCGCGTGGCACCGCCGACCAGAATAATTTCATCAAATTTATCATAACCTTTTTCACTCGCTTCCTGAAGCATCTCCTGAGTAAATGCAATAGTTCGTTCCAGTAAATCCTGGGTGATTTCCTCAAACTTTTGACGTTCTAAAACAACCTTGACTCTTTCGCCACCGTGGGTAATTGAAACCGGCGTTATGTCTCTTTGCGAGAGGATTTTTTTTGACCTTTCAGCCGATAATTGCAAATCCTGCCATGTGTCAGGGTCCTCCAGAATATCTTCGTCAGTACCCACTGCTCTTTGAAATTCCTGAACCAGATAAGTGACAATCCGGTCATCCCAATCCTTACCCCCCAGGTTATGGTCACCACCAGTACAAATTACCTCTATCGAATCGATTCGGATTTCTATCATCGTAATATCAAAGGTGCCACCCCCCAAATCATACACCACCACCACCTTTTTTTCCGAAGGCTCGGCAGCCCCGTAGGCAATTGCAGCTGCTGTAGGCTCATTGATAACTTGACGCACCTTAAATCCGGCAATTTCACCGGCAACGCGGGTAGCCTCTCTTTCATTGATTCCAAAGTAGGCTGGACAGGTAATGACCGCATCGGTTACTTTTTCCCCTAAAGCCAGTTCTGCATCCTGGGCTACTTTTCTCAAAACAAAGCTTGATATTTCTTCCGGACGATAAGATTTCCCTTTGTAGTCGAAAATATAGTCAGGTTCTCCCATACTCCTTTTAATAAAACTGACCACCTCATTGGGATAAAGCTTGGAACATTCCTTGGCCACCTCCCCCACCAC
>SKZT01000262.1 GCA_007127235.1 Desulfobacteraceae bacterium | reverse complement strand
CAAAGTCAAGGTTTTGCGCCTGCAGGAATCCAAAGAACTTGCTGCCGGAACCGGCGCGAGTCTCTATGCTGTTATTAGCGGCGCCAGCCCGGATTACGCTGTTGTGGCCCAGAAAAACGCTTCAACTGAAATTCTTTCCCGGTTTGACCATGTTTTAGATAAAGATTATGGTCTCTCTCTGGAAACACTTGCCAAAAGGCATGATGATCAAATATTTTGGCATATTGATCAGGTAGGGCAGAGAGCCCAGAAAGCCGAACAAACCGCAGAAAGCGCGCAAAACCTGGCACAAGAGACAGAGACAAAGGCCCAAAAAGCCGAAGATACTTCGATACAGGCTGAATCAAAAGCCCAGAAAGCTGAACAAACCGCAGAAAATGCGCAAAGCCTGGCACAAGAGGCAGATACAAAAGCGCAGAAAGCTGAAGATATTTCATCACAGGCTGAATCAAAAGCCCAGAAAGCCGAACAAACCGCAGAAAATGCGCAAAGCCTGGCACAAGAGGCAGATACAAAGGCGCAGAAAGCCGAACAAACTACCGAAAACGCCCAAAACCTTGCAAAAGCCGCAGAGACAATCGCCCAAAAGGCCGAAGATACGGCGATACATGCTGAATCAAAAGCACAGCATGCACAGATGCTTGCCGAGGCTGCTCAGGCTCAGGCCCATCAATTTCATGCACAACTCAATGCCGTTTATAACAGTTATTCCTGGCGGGTTACCTGGCCGCTTAGAAAAACCGTAGACATTGCCAGGTGGTCGGTTAACCTGCCAATGAGGCTAATCAAATGGATGATCCGTTTGCCCGGAAACCTGGTGGCCCGGCTCATGTCTTTTGCCATTAAAAGAGAGAGCCTGCGTGTGAAGCTGCTGGAGCGGGTCAACAAACATCCATGGTTAAAAGCACGCTTGACATCTATCGGTCAGAACAGAGGCGTTTTGCCCGAGGATAATTTCCCGGAAAATGAAAACACTCTATTGGTTTCACAGAACTACAATCAAAGTTTTAATGAACAGGAGGCAGACCTCGAGAACATGACCCCCAGGGCCAGGCAAATATACCATGATTTGAAAAAAGCTATTGAACAGCGTCAAAAGGAGAGAGTGTAATGCGTATCGTGATTGATATGCAGGGTGCGCAATCGACGGAAAGTCGAAATCGAGGAATTGGACGCTATTCCCTTTCCATGGCTAAAGGTATAGCCCGTAACAGGGGTGAGCACGAAGTCATTATTGCCCTTTCCGCCCTATTCCCGGATAGAATAGGGGCAATACGTGAGGCTTTCAATGAATTGGTGCCCGAAAAAAATATCCGTATTTGGGACGCCCCCGGCTCTGTAGCATACCTTAATGGTCGTAATACCTGGCGAAGAGAATCATCCGAACTTATTCGGGAGTCATTTCTTCTAAATCTTGAACCAGATATAATTTTTGTCACGAGCTTGTTTGAGGGTTTGGTGGATGATGCAATCACCAGCATTGGGAAAATCAGCACAACAGTGCCCATTGCGGCTACGCTATATGACTTGATTCCCTGTCTTAACCCTGAAATTTATCTTAATAATGTTGAGGTAAAACGCTGGTATGAAGAAAAATTAAGTCATTTGCGGAATGCAAGCGCAATTCTGGCAATATCCGAATCATCAAGACAAGAGGCAATTCAACATATTGGATTTCTTCCCGAAAAATCAGTCAATATCGGCACAGATGCTGATCCTCAATTTCGAAAACTGCTTATCGATGAGTTTCGGACCAAGGAATTAATGCAAGCCTATAACCTGTATAACCCTTTTCTTATGTACACAGGTGGTATTGACCATCGAAAGAATATTGAACGACTTATTATCGCATACTCACAAATTTCAAAAGCCGTCAGGGACAAACATCAACTGGCTATCATCTGTTCTGCGAAAGATGAGGAAAAAGATTATTTAAAAAAACTTGCTCGACATAAGGGTCTTGCCGATGGAGAATTGGTCCTTACGGGTTTTGTTCCTGAAGAAGATCTGGTAGCCCTTTACAACCTTTGCAAAGCGTTTGTTTTTCCTTCCTGGCATGAAGGATTCGGGTTGCCGGTTCTTGAAGCCATGCGATGCGGCGCGCCGGTAATCGGCTCCAATACCTCCAGTATTCCTGAGGTAATTGGGCATGAAGGAGCCCTCTTTGACCCTTTTGATGAGCAAAGCATGACCGATAAAATTGTTCAGGTGCTCATCAATGATGCTTTTCGCAATGAATTAATCCGTCATTCAAAAAAACAAGCCTCCAAGTTTTCCTGGGACATAAGTGCAAAACAAGCCATCCAGGCCTTTGAAAAACTGCATCGAAGCCATGCCCAGGCCAATTTTACTTTCTTGCCGAAACAGCGTCCAAGGCTTGCCTATATTTCACCCTTGCCTCCGGAACGCAGTGGAATAGCTGATTATAGTGCTGAATTAATTCCTGAGCTGGCAAAACATTATGAAGTCGAGGTAATTGTTGATCAGAAAACTGTAGACGATCATTGGATAGTTGACAATTGCCGTATTCGCAACATTCAATGGTTCAGGAAGCATCACGAGGCATACGATAGAGTTTTGTATCATTTTGGTAATTCACCTTACCACCAGCACATGTTTGAAACTCTCAATTCAGTTCCTGGGGTGGTAGTCCTCCACGACTTTTACCTTGGCGACGTTATTGCCCATATGGACCTGCACCTATTAAAAAAAGGACTATGGGCTAAAGAACTGTACTTTTCCTTTGGTTACAAGGCTGTTCAAGAACTTTTTAACGCAAAAGACACTTGCAGCATAAACTGGAAATATCCTTGCAACAAATCTGTTGTTGAGAATGCATATGGGGTGATTGTCCATTCGGAAAACTCAAAACGCCTTGCCAAACAATGGTTGGGCGAAGATGTCTCTCGGAAATGGGCTGTGATTCCTCTTCTGCGTTTTGCAGGGAAATCTGTGAATAAGGGCCAAACAAAAAAAATGCTTGGATTTGATGAAGGCAGCTTTTTGGTATGCAGTTTTGGCTTGCTCGGCCCAACCAAACTCAATAAAGAGCTTTTAGAAGCTTGGATGCTCTCTGAATTAAGTAAAGACAGCCGGTGTAAGCTTGTATTTGTTGGGGAAAATAATAACGGGCTTTATGGGCAGGAATTATTAAGGAGTATTAAAGCCACCGTGCTTAAAGATCGCATTTATATTACCGGCTGGGCTGATAAAGACCTGTTCAGACAATATTTGGCTGCGGCCGATTTGGGAATACAGCTCCGCGCCTTTTCCCGGGGAGAAACCTCAGCCGCTGTACTTGACTGCATGAACTATCGAATTCCGACTATAGTAAATGCCAATGGCAGCATGGCCGACATCCCGGATGATGGTGTCCGGAAGCTACCAGATAAATTTACCATTCATGACCTGACTGATGCGCTCAATACCCTCTGGAAAAATGAAAAAGAAAGAATAGTGCTTGGGCGGCGAGCACGACAAATAATCGACAAGTACCATGATCCTTCTGGTTGCGCCAAAGAATATGCTGAAAGTATCGAAAAATTTTATAAGGAAATTCAATATAAAACCAATGCACTCATCACAGCAATTGCGCAGCTTGACAGCAGGCCTGGCAGTGACAAAGAATTGATTCAAGTAGCTCAGGCTGTTGCGAACAACCAATCTGGCGCGGGATACAGCCGTCTGTTCATCGATGTTTCAGCACTCATGCAACGTGATTCAACAAGTAGAATTCAGCGAATTGTACGAATTTTGCTAAAAGAGCTTATCGCAAATCCACCTGTGGGTTATCGAGTAGAACCTGTTTATGCCGTAAAATATAAAGTGGGCTATCGATACGCAAGAACTTTTACTCTTGATTTTCTTGGTTGCCCTTCCCAAACTTTATTGACTGACGATCCTATAGATATTAATAGCGGTGATGTTTTCCTTAGCCCTGACCTACAAAGCCAGGTTGTTCAATTCCAGCAAGATTACTTAAAATCTCTTCAATTGCGAGGTGTAAAGATATACGACGATATAGTTGCGTGTTTAAACTGTATAGACCCAAGTTTTTCTGTCTGTCAAAATATTGCAGCCGGCATAGGGCTTCCGGAGAAGCTCATTTGGCGCGTAGAAGGTCCCTTTGACAGCAGTTACAGTCTTGCTCTGCTTAATCGGGAAACAGCACGTGCTATAAGAAACCTTGGTCATGTTGTAGCCCTTCACTCCACTGAAGGACCCGGGGATTTTGCACCCGATAAAGACTTTTTGACTCAAAATCCTGATTTGGCTCGCATGCATGACAAATCTATAGCGATAACCCATGAACAAGCCGATGTTGTAAGCCGAATTCTTTATCCACCGAGAGTGTCTGATATGAGGGGGTCCTTAAACCTGCTTCATCATTATGCCTGGGAAGAAACAGGGTTTCCGCAGGAATGGGTGGACGCATTTAATAGGCACCTGGATGGAATAACTTGTTTATCAAATCATGTTGAAAAAGTTCTGATTGATAATGGGGTGACTGTACCGCTTTCTGTTTCCGGGTGCGGCGTGGACCACTGGCAGCTTATTGCACCAGATCATTCTTTCCGGTTTAAAGCCCGTTCCTTTCGTTTTCTGCATGTTTCCTCCTGCTTTCCCAGAAAGGGAGTTGATGTATTACTCCATGCTTATGGAAATGCATTCACCAATAACGACGATGTAACTCTTATCATAAAGACCTTTTCCAATCCTCATAATGAAATTCAGCGATGGCTCGCAGAGGCTAAAGATAACAAGAACAACTTTCCAGATGTATTGGTGATGGAAGAGGAATTGACTGATGCCCAGCTAAAAGCGCTATATAAACAATGTCAGGTATTAGTTGCACCGAGCCGTGCCGAAGGTTTTGGCTTGCCTATAGCAGAGGCCCTGTTATCGGGTCTCGTCGTAATTACCACAGCATGGGGTGGTCAGCTTGATTTTTGCAATGAGGAAACGGCCTGGCTGATTGACTATTCATTTGAAGCAGCGCAAACCCATTTCAATCTTTTTGATTCTGTCTGGGCCTCGCCAAATGTTGAAACCTTGTCAAAAACAATGAGATCTGTTTATGAAATGGATGCCGGGAGCAGAGCAAAACAGGCTCAAAAAGGTAAAGAGCGGCTTCTTGAAGATTTTAAATGGACAGATGTAGCCAGTCGCCTTGTTGCTTCAGCACGAACATTCGCAAAAGCTCAAAAATGCCTGAGTCCAAAAATAGGCTGGGTATCTACCTGGAATACTCGCTGTGGGATTGCCGCATATTCCGAACACCTTATAAAAAACATGCCGGTGGAGATAACAATTTTATCTGAATATTCACAGGACCAAATACGAAAGGACACTTCTAATGTTATTCGGTGTTGGGGGACGAACCAAAGTGAAAATCTTAATGCCCTTTCAAGAGTAATCAATGAGCAGAACATTGACACGCTTGTCATCCAATTTAATTACGGATTTTTTAATTTTGATTGTTTTGGTCCTTTTTTGCAAAATCAAATTGATGCAGGTCGGTGTATTATAATAGCATTCCATTCCACTTTTGATCCTGTGCATGTGGATCCTGAGAAACGGCTGGAAAGGCTTGCGGGGCTATTAAAATGCTGTCATCGGCTTCTTGTGCATACCATTGCAGACATGAATCGCCTCAAGGCTATCGGAATAATTGATAATGTTACTTTGTTCCCGCACGGCATAGTCGATTATGACCCTGCCAATAAAGTACGCTCAGACAAAAAGAATCGCTTTATAATTGCTTCGTATGGTTTTTTTCTTCCCCAAAAGGGATTGCTGGAACTAATTCAGGCAGTGGGAATACTTCGTGAAAAAGGTCTTGATGTAAGGCTGAGGATGGTAAATGCAGAATATCCTATACCTGACTCCGCGACCTTGATAAAACAGGCTGAAAATAAGATAAAACATCTTAATCTCGACCCCTACGTAGAAATGGTAACCGACTTTCTCGAGGATAAGCAAAGCCTTTCTTTACTATCGGATACCGATTTGATTGTGTTCCCTTATAAACCAAGCACAGAATCCTCCAGCGCTGCGGTTCGGTACGGAATTGCCACAGGACAGGCGGTAGCGGTAACGCCCATGGAAATCTTTGATGATGTGGCACCGGCCGTATTTTTTCTCCCTGGCCACAACCCTGATGAAATCGCTCGAGGAGTTGAACAGTTGATGGATGAATTTGCAAATAATACACCCCTTACACAAGTAAAGGCCGAGAACGCGCAACGCTGGAGATGCGCTCATCGATATTCAAAACTTGGACAGCGTCTTTATAATATGCTTTTTGCACTTTTTAATAAACACAAGAAAAGTACTATCGCCATTAAAAAGTATTTGTAGAGTAGATGAATAATTTAATCAGAAAAAAGTGGTTTCAAAAGATTGCATACTGGACCTTGATGCCGGCCATTTTTTTGGCATATTGGTTGATCAGCCGCCAATATACAGGACCTGCATATTTATCAGATGAAATCGGCTATCTGACAAAGGCCGCTGTCTTTGCAGGACATCCGGTTGATATGGCTTCATCCTGGCATGGTGGCTACTCTTTATTGCTTGCACCCCTTTTTATGGTCTTTTCTGATCCTTTTACCGTTTGGCAAGGCATAATGGTTGTGAATGCCCTTTTTTGGGTATCATCGTTTATGCTGCTTTTTTACATGCTCAAAAGACTTTTTCCTGAGCAGGGTTTTTGGGCCGTTTTTTTTGCAGTGGCATTCAGTTCAATTTATCCCTCCTGGGTCACTATGAGCGGGTATGCTTTTTCTACTCCTGCATTTGTGCTGTTTTTTCTGCTCTCAATTATCGCTCTTTTATTTTATTCTCATAAAAACCTTTTCACCCTGATTCCTTATTCTTTTTTTGTAGGCTATTTGTATTGGATTCATCCCACCGGACTTGCTGTGGTTGTGGCTTCATTGCTTGTTATTGCCGTGTTGAGCTGGCATAACAGAAGGGTATCCGGGTTGCTCTTGCACTTTTGTATTCTTGTGATGATGGTGGGTATTTACAAATATGGCATCCACGCTTGGCTTTCCCAAGTTATGACTCCTGAAAATTATTCTGCCCAAGACCACTATGGAAGCATATCTAAAAGATTGGAACATGCTGCAAAACCTGAATTCTTTGTAAACTGGATGATTATTTTCTGCGGTCAAGTTTCTTACCTTCTTATTTCAACTTTTGGTATTCTCCTCTTTTCTTTTTCCGGCATTCATAATTATTATAGTAGATTAGTCAAAATTTCTGATATTGATGCAAAGAATCTTTGTATTTTTCTGTTTTTAGTCTTGTCCCTTCTTGGCATCCTTCTTATGGGGGCAATGTTCTTTGCTGGAGGTGCCACCAGAGGTTCGCTTAGAATCGATCAATGGATATATGGCAGATATTCTGAACCTGTTGTGTTACCCCTATTAGGTATTGCCTTAATATCAGCCTGGAAATTTCGATTAACTCTTTTTTCATCCCTATTCGTTTTTTTTTCAGGGCTTGTTTTGTATTTTTTTTCAAACGATGGCAATACCAGCTCTTTTAACAATCTTATAAACATTCAATCATTTTGGCCCCAAGCCCTATTTCCCGGAAACACCTTCTCATCCTGGTTTGCCTTAGGTATTCTGGGGATAATTCTTACATCAATATTGAAAAAAAGATTCATAATTTTATTGGCTGCACCACTTTTTTTTGTCGCTGTTTCAAATCAGATTTCCTGGCATAGTAATATACTCTCCCATTACAGTAAACCAACGGCCTTTTTTGAATTTATTAAAGACAACTATCCTTATGGAAGCTGTATCGGTTTTACTCCGGAAAGACCACCCAGTGGTTCGTTACCAGAACGACGCAACATGTATTCTTATTATTTTTTTAATTATAATTTGCAAAGAATGAGTTATTCCTCATGGGTGGATAATTGCGAGGGTCCTTACCTCACTTTTGATGAAAATCCCTTCATTGAAAACGACCAGGCTGCCATTATCGCCCGTGAAGAAAATTCCGGTCTTTATTTAGCTGTAAAAAGAGACCAGCTTGATAAAATATCTGCTGAAGGTATTTCAATGACAGGTGTGCAAATCGATCTTTCGGGAAATGTTAAATGTCTCATTCAAGGCTGCTTTAGCATGTCAGCCTCTGATTTAAGTCGGTTTAGCCAGGTTGGCGAGCTTTTTGAGAATGCACTTGAAACTACAGGCCATAAAGGATTTCTTTTCTATGGACCCTATAGAAGGTTAAAGACAGGTAGTTACTATGTATCACTTGATATGGCACTTATTAATCCCGACGAATCCAGGTTGGACATTGTCCATAATAAAGGTGCCGACCGAATCATTGATGTTGATTTGTCAAATTATGCCACAACCGATTCCGGAATAATAACAATCTCGTTTGAACTCAAAAACGATGTTAATGATGTTGAAGTGAGGTTGCACGTTTCAGAAAATACTGCTCTAAAAGTGTTTTCATATTCGATTTTGCTCAATGATGGCCAAATTCAGATACCGACACCAACGTCATACCTGTATCGTGCTGCTTCCCCCGCTATTAAATCCAATACTGGTGTCTTGGAAGGGGGGCGTTTATATTCAAATGAGACTGCCGGATTCCTTGCCTTTGGCCCTTACAAGCCCTTGGGTGCCGGGAAGTATGAGGTGATTGTATCCGGAGAAGCATCTCGCATTGAACAGGCTTTTGTGGATGTTGTGTCAGGCATAGGCCAAACCGTTCATGCTAAATTCATGCTTTCTGAGACAGTTCAGGAAGACGACGGTGTATTGTTGAGAAGTGTTTTCGTCCTGAACGACGATGTGCAGGATATTGAGATTCGGCTCTGGACAAGTAAAGAGGATATAATCATCCTGGACGGTTACTCAATTCATCCTGTTCAATAAACGTTGTAGACACAGGTGTATCCCTGCTGCAATTGTCATTACCTCATTTTAAATAGAACGTGTAAGGTAAGGATAGCCAAAAATATGAAACTAATGATCCAGATTCCCTGCTACAACGAAGCTGAAACCCTGCCCATCACCCTGGCAGAGTTACCCCGGAAGGTCGAGGGCTTTGATACGGTCGAATGGCTGGTCATTGACGATGGCAGCACGGACAACACCGTGCAGGTGGCCCGGGAAAACGGTGTGGACCATGTGGTGAGTCACACCAGGAATCAGGGACTTGCCAGGGGGTTTATGACCGGCCTTAATGCTTGTCTGCGCCTTGGTGCGGACGTAATTGTTAATACTGATGCGGACAACCAGTATAATGCCGGAGATATCCCTGCTCTGGTCAAGCCGGTCATTCAAAAGGAGGCGGACATTGTTGTCGGGGCCAGGCCCATAGAAAATATAAGGCATTTTTCGCCCTTGAAAAAATGGCTTCAAAAGCTTGGTTCCTGGGTGGTGCGCAAGGTAAGTGGTACGGATATTCCGGATGCGCCCAGCGGATTTCGCGCCTTTTCAAAAGAAGCGGCCATGCGTATCAATGTGTTCAGTGAGTACACCTACACCCTTGAGACCATTATTCAGGCCGGGCAGAAAAACATGGCCATTACTTCGGTTCCGGTACGGGTGAATAGGGACCTGCGGCCCTCAAGGCTGCTCAAAAGCATTCCGTCTTATGTACACCGCTCCATCATGACAATCATCAGGATCTTCGTGGTTTACAAGCCTTTTCGTTTTTTCTTTACGATCGGGTCAATTTTATTCTTCACGGGTTCTCTTATTGGTATCAGGTTCCTTTATTTCTATTTTTCAGGTGTGGGTGCCGGGCATATCCAATCCCTCATACTGGCTGCAATACTGATTATATCGGGCTTCCAGACCATTTTGGTAGCTTTTCTGGCCGATGTTTTGGCGGCAAACCGCAAAATGCTCGAGGAGCTGAAATACCAGGTAAATATTTTGCGTCGAACAAACGAAAATGATAAGGAGGCCTCAAAGTAATGGGCACAGCCAGGTTGCAAAATCTCCTCAAGAAAAAATGGACCGAGCAGGATGTCCTGAACATGGTTGGCAAATATGAGCAAACCTATTTGGGTGTTGCCAAAAATGACCGGATACGTCTTGGCGGGGCTTCGGGAGGTGTGGCCACAGCGATTCTGGCATTCGCTCTGGAACATGGACTGATAGACGGGGCCTTGGTATGCCGGAGCAGAGTATTTGATGGTCAAAGGGTAAGAACCGAATTTTACATTGCCAGAAATTTGGAGCAATTGCTGCTTTCCCAGGACAGCAAATATGTTCAGACAAGATTTGTTCCCGAAGCCTTAAGGCTCATTGACGGGTTTGACGGCAAGCTGGCTGTAGTGGGGCTTCCTTGTGATTTGACCGTTTTGAAAAAACGAATCCAAAGGGATCCGCAAGTTGCGGCAAAGATAGTGTTTACCATCGGGCTTTTTTGCGGCCATAATACACAGCCTGAACTTATTGATAGTATAATACAAAAATTACGGCCCAATGCAAACAGCAACCTTACCAACTACAGATTCAGGATTGGATTATGGCGGGGATATTCACTGGCCAGATTTGATGAGGATACAGTTATCGAAAAGCAATCAGCATACTATAACCTGTACCAAAATCTGTATTTTTTTTGCCAGAAAAAATGCCTGTATTGTCATGATCACTTTGCTTTCAACGCAGATATCGCCATAGGAGATATCTGGTCCTACCACCTGAAAAATACCAATATCAAATATAACTGCCTGATATGCAAAAACGAGAGAGGCTCAGAATTAATCTCTTCTGCACATGACGCAGGTTATATTAAGCTGAATCCGGCCACTATTGAAGAAATACTTGATGGTCAGGCGCGGGGAGCTCCTACGCACAACAATACAAGCGCCAAAAGCCAGGCCGCCGCCAGATTCGGCATGAACATTCCCGACAGGCATAATCGGAAGGTTAAATGGCATCAGTATATGGTCGCCTGGATCATCATATTCAACTACAATTGGAGCATGAATAAAAAATACTCGTGGCTCATATTCAAGATACCCCGTAAATTTTTAAAGGCCTATCTGGTATTGTTTAAAGGGCTGGAGTCATTAAAATGAATCAAGTGTCAATAATAGGCGCTACAATATCCGGCAACAGGGGCGCGGAGGCCATGCTCAGCACGGTTATGGGCCGCATTCTCGAGGAAAACCCCGATGCCCGGTTTAATGTCTATTCTTATTATCCTAAAGAAGACCAGAGTCTTTGCGGACATAAAAACATCAGGATATTTTCCGCCACGCCCGCTTGTCTGGTATTTGTCCTTTTCCCCTTTGCCTTGCTTTTGGGAGCACTTAAATTTGTTCGCCTTGGATTTCTTCGCCCCTTTTTTCCAAAATCAGTTCGCGCTCTGGAAGATTCAGACGTTTTGATCGACATCTCAGGTGTTTCCTTTATGGACGGAAGGGCCATATTTATACCGTTTAATATTTTGACTATTTTTCCGGCCATGCTTGTGGGAACGCCTGTGGTCAAGTTTTCTCAAGCGCTTGGACCTTTTAACAGCCCCGTGGTCAAATTGCCGGCCAAAGTGTTTTTGTCAAGATGCACTAAAATATTTGCCAGGGGAGAAAAAACCAGACAAAACTTGCAAGATCTGGAACTTGGAGAGGATATTATTGATAACGCCGCTGATCTGGCCTTTCTGCACAAGCAGGCCTATTGTCTGTCCAATGAAAACCCGCAATATCTGAATGCTGTAATCGGTAAAATTGAAAAGCTTAAAAAAAAAGGCAAACCCCTTATTGGTCTTTGTCCAAGTTCCGTAATTGCTTCCAGGGCCCGTAAAGAGAAGTGGAATTATCCAGAGTTGCTGGCCAATATTGTTAAAAAACTTGCCGCAAAAGGGTTTTCGGTTTTGCTTTTTCCCAACGCAACCCGGGAAAAAAGCAAAAAACTGCGAAACAATGATTTACCGGTGATTGAAAAGACCGCCAGGTACCTGGCCGCATTTAATGAATATCCGGATGACGTTATAATAATCACCAAAGATATTAACACTGGCGGCATAAAAACATTGATGGAATATTGCGATCTGAACATAGTGTCACGCTTTCATGCCATGATTGCCTCTCTTACACTGGCAAAGCCCTTGATCGTAATGGGGTGGGGGCACAAATATCAGGAGGTTATGGAACAATTTGGTCTGGGGGCGTATGTATTTGATTACAAAAACAACACACCTTCTTTGCTCGTTGATAAAGTGGTTCTGGTAATGAAAAATAAACAAAATCTCCAGGAAAAAATCAGGGCCGCCCTTCCTGAAGCCCGGAAAAGATCAAATCATCAATTTGCCTTTCTTTTTGACATGTTTGGCAGATAATCCCTCATGAAACAAAAAATTTTTCCGGTTTTAAAATGGATATGGATAGTAGCCGTCGCCGTATTTATCTTTTTCATTTTAAAAAATTACCATACTGAACTCAAAGAGGCTGCTGCACAAATACACGCCAGTTATTTCTTATTGTCATTCGCCTGTATTTTCCTGGCAAAAATTATGCTGGCTATGTTCATGCGCTATGTTTTGCATAGTGTTGAAAAAGATCTTAGTTTTTCAGCCTGTTTTAATATATACAATCTATCTCAGCTTGGAAAATACCTTCCCGGCAATATCTGGCATT
>SKZT01000309.1 GCA_007127235.1 Desulfobacteraceae bacterium | reverse complement strand
TTTAGATATCACAGGTCTGGGTTCAGCCATAATATTTTTCCTCATTGTCCGATTGAGACAATCTGTAGGTGCGAATCAATTCGCACAGCAGAGTTACGCAAACTTAAGAGTTTCATTTTTTGCGCACCTGGTTATACATCTGCTGCTGTGGGAATGAATTCGCACCTACAGGAAAATCCATTTCCGATTAATCACTCGGGAACAACGTTAACTGTAATTTCCGGTTCCACATCCTGATAAATCCGAATTGCAACCTGAAAGGAGCCAAGTTCCTTAATGGGTTCGGGAAGCATTACCATCCTTCTTTCGATTTCAATGTCGAGTTTTTCCAGGGCATTTACAATATCGCGCGCCTGCACCGAACCATAGAGGCGATTTTCTTCACTTACTTTTGCCGGTATTGTCAAGGCGATACCTTCCAGACGTTTGGCCATTTCCTCTGAAAACTGCCTTTCCTTGGCAATTTGCAATTCAAACTTGGCCTTGGCGTGTTCCATCATTTTTCGATTCTGGTCTGTAGCCGGCACTGCCTTATTATGGGGCAAAAGATAATTTCTGGCATAACCTTTAGCCACATCAACTTCTGTGCCGATAACACCCAGGTTTTCAATAGTTTCTTTGAGTATTATTTTCATATATAAGCCCCCTGTAGAGTTATTTTATTGATCTTTTTCCGGAGTGTCGAGTTTTCTGAGGTCGAGCCACATATCGAAAAAACCTATTACCGTGACCAGCATAAGCAAAAAAATCTGCAATCCGATAAAGCTGTAAAAAAGAATCCTTATAATTAGCGGAATGTCTTTTTTTTCAAAGAAATATGAAATGACAGCAATCCCTTGAAAAAAATAAATGGTCATAAAAATCATAAGACCATTAACGGATAATATTTTGATTCCCCCAATGGGAAGCATCAGCATGAACCCGCAGGCGATAACCCCCCATACCAGTTGCTCCGGAGCTTTCCAAGTGTTAAGACGTCCGAAATCAGGGAATTTAATGTTTGCAACCGACAATACCGACCGGGCCAAAAGAAGATTGCACCAGGCTGTAAATAAAACGCCTGCTGTGGTTGCCCCCACAATGACCCGTGTCAGAGCCTTTTGGACAAGATCTAAAGAATCTTTAAGCATCTCTATTTGTTCTTGAGGCGCTCCCATCTGCTCATAAAAAACAAGAGAAAGTTCAAGATTGTTTCTCACCAGATTTGACACCATCTCCGAAATTCGAATACCGGATGCCAAACTCACTAAAATTAACACCCCTGCCGCACTTGCCCAAAAAACCGCACAGGCGTGCAAGATTGTTTTTTCAACAGATAACCCTTGCTCAAAAAACTCCCCAAGAGCAAAACCCAGTATTAAAAGATGAGAAAAGAAAAAAAAATCAAAGGAAAAACTTCCGAGGAAAAAAATAACTATCAGCAAAGTGCCTGCCGCTACAAAGCTTGCATTCTCACGGCCCAGCTTTAAACGATAAAACATGATCGGAAGCGGAAGCAAAAAGCTGAGGATAAAACCCAAAAAGGGAAGGTAAAAACTGAGGCCAAAAAACAGACTTGTTATACCGATTCCTTTTATGATTTCCCTTGGTGCATCCTTCGAAAACGTCTGATGCACTAATGACTCCTTAATTTTTTGACAATTTTTTTTTAAACTCCCCGGAAGTTAACTTTCCTCCAACTCAAAACCAACGGGTTATTGCGCAAAATTATTCAACATCAAATGCACCTGCAAATGGCAGAAGCGCAATTGTACGGGCCCTTTTGATGGCCACAGTCAATTGCCTCTGATGGGTGGCGCAGCTTCCTGAAATACGCCTGGGAATGATTTTCCCCCGCTCCGTGGTAAAATATTTCAATGCGGATGGATCTTTGTAGCTGATTTCTAATTTGGTATCTGCACAGAATCGACAAACCTTTCGTCGATGAAAAACCCTTTTTTTTCTTCTGGGACCAAAGCTTCGTTTGGGTGTTTGTGCCATGGGCTATTTCTCCTCCATGATTTCAGATGATTGGGTTTCAGTTAATTGGGTTTCAGCTGACGGGGTTTCAGAAGATCCGGCTTCGGATTTTTCAGAAACTGCAGGAATTTCACTTTCTTCGGATGCGGCCTCTTCCGCGGTCTCAACCGTTTCTTCAGTCTTCTGCATTGCTTCGTCAAACTTTTGAAGATCAAACTTTTCTTCCAGCAAGACCGTCAAAAACTTCAATACCCGTTCATCGATTCTAAAAAAACGTTCCAGCTCGTTAACCACTTCGCCCCCACCACAATAGTCAAAGCGAACATAGAATCCCCGTACCTTTTTTTTGATCTCGTAGGCAAGCTTTCTGCTTCCCCATTCATCTGATTCCAGGAGCCTGCCGTTTTGTTGATTGATAATCTCCTGACACCTGTCAAACAACACGACACGATCATCGGGTGACACATCAGGGTCAACAATAGCAATGGTTTCATACCTTCTCATATAAATATAAACCTCCTTATGGATAATAAAGCCCTGATACAAAATTGATCAGAGCAAGGACCAATGTGAAAACACGAACTAATATTACAAATTAATTAAATCTGTCAATAGAATTTTAAAATCCAAAAACGGTATTAAAATTAAAGTTGACAAGGGTGCAAAATATTAGTATATTTCCGGTTTATTTATTTTAAAGCTAGGATAAAAAATCCCTTTTTGGCATTTGTTCCAGGTGGGGATTTTTTTGTTTTTGAATTTTTCGATTTATTAAAAAAGGAACAGAAGTTATGAATATCGATATCCAAAGCGTGCGCAATATTGGTATCAGCGCCCATATCGATTCGGGAAAAACAACGCTCACTGAAAGAATTCTTTTTTATACCAAGCGAATTCATACCATTCATGATGTGAAAGGAAAGGATGGCTTTGGAGCCACAATGGATTCCATGGAATTGGAAAAAGAAAGGGGGATCACCATTGCCTCTGCTGCCACTTCCTGTCAGTGGAACAAGCATGAAATCAATATCATTGATACCCCGGGACACGTGGATTTTACCATGGAAGTCGAAAGGGCTTTAAGGGTTCTCGATGGCGCGGTTCTGGTATTATGTGCAGTCGGTGGCGTGCAGTCCCAGTCCATAACTGTCGACCAGCAAATGAAACGCTACCAGGTTCCCTGTATCGCGTTTATAAACAAGTGCGATCGGGTGGGGGCCAACCCTGAAAGGGTTATTCGTCAACTGAGTGAACGGCTGGGACATAACGCCGTCGCCATGCAGATACCCATTGGTCTTGAAGCCGATTACGAAGGGGTTGTGGATCTTGTTTCCATGAGGGCCGTATATTTCGAAGGGGTAAATGGGGAAATTCTGCGCACCGAAGATATTCCGGAAGATCTTGTGGTGGTTGCGTCAAAAAAACGTGAAGCCCTTATTGATGCTGCCAGTATGTATTCTGATGAATTGACGGAAGCGGCTCTGGAGGAATCGGTTACAGAGGAGCTTTTGATTGATGCTCTTAGAAAAGCGACTTTGACCCGGGAGTTGACTCCGGTTTTTATGGGTTCAGCCTATAAAAACAAAGGGGTCCAGCCTCTTTTAGACGGTGTCACCAGGTTGCTTCCGTGCCCCTTGGATGTTAAAACCGAAGCATTGGATTTGGAAAATGAAGAAAAGCCTGTGGAATTGGTTGCCGATCCGAAAGTACCGACTATGGTGGCTTTGGCTTTTAAATTGGAAGATGGCCAATATGGGCAGCTTACCTATATTCGGGTATATCAGGGAACTCTGGGCAAGGGCGATACCATTCTCAATGTCAGAACAGGTAAAAAGGTAAAAGTGGGGCGTCTTGTGCGGATGCATGCCAATCAGATGGAAGAAATAAGTGCTATTCCGGCGGGGTACATTGGTGCATTGTTTGGTATTGATTGTGCTTCAGGAGATACATTTTGCAGTCCGAACGTTAATTATACCATGACATCCATGTTTGTTCCCGAACCGGTCATATCGTTGGCTATAAAGGCCTTGGATCAAAAATCGGAAGCCAACATGTCCAAGGCTCTGAACCGTTTTGCCAAAGAAGATCCCACCTTTAAGACTTTTGTGAGTGAAGAAACCCATGACACGGTTATTTCCGGCATGGGTGAGCTTCATCTGGAAGTATATATTGAAAGGATGCGACGAGAGTATAATGCTCACGTGACCACTGGCATGCCCCGGGTGGCTTATCGTGAAACCATTACACGACGAGCCGATTTTAATTATACGCACAAAAAGCAAACCGGTGGTGCCGGACAGTTTGGCAGGCTGGCTGGTTTTATTGAGCCTGTGGCCGATGAAGATTTTGTATTTGACAACCGTATAACCGGGGGATCGGTACCGACACAGTATATTCCGGCCTGTGAAAAAGGTTTTCAAAAATGCATGAGCAAAGGGCCTTTACTGGAATTTCCGATTACCGGTGTAAAGGTGACCATCAACGACGGCGCATCTCACTCGGTTGACTCTTCGGAAATGGCATTCCAGGCCGCGGCACGGGGAGCATTCCTCGAAGCCTATCATAAAGCTGCCCCGGTAATTCAGGAACCCATTATGAAAGTGGTGGTGGAATCTCCCACCGAGTTTCAGGGAGCAGTGATGGGGACCCTCAATCAACGGCGGGGTATTATTGTGGGCACACAGGATGAAGGGCCCATATGCGTGATTGAAGCACAGGTACCCTTGTCTGAAATGTTTGGTTATTCCACTGTTTTAAGGTCTGCCACCCAGGGCAAGGCTCAGTTTACCATGGAATTTTTAACTTACCGGCAGGCTCCAAAAAGTATTGCCGATGAGCTGATAAAAAAGGCCGGAGAAGAAAAGAAAAATGTTGCCTAATGAGCAAAGAGACCCGCTGCGTCCAACGGGACGGGTTTTTTACCTAAAAGAAAGGACTTTCAATATGCTCAAAAAGGATCTTTTATTGAAAAACCCGCTGAGGCTTCTGGGGCATGATTCGGATGATATTATTACCGAGGGGGATTTCGGGGTGATACTGGCCAGAGCAGGTGTGGGAAAAACGGCAATTGGGGTGCAATTGGCGATTAACAGCCAGCTGAGAAATCAAAATGTGTTGCACATCGCCCTAAACGATCCCGTTCAAAAGGTTTGCCTGTGGTATGATGAGGTGCTTCGTAATTTGATCTCTCAGCATGATATTTCTCAGGAAGCACGTTTGTGGGATATTATTCTTCCTCATCGCTTTATCATGACCTTTAAAGTGGAAAGGTTCAGTGTGCCAATTCTGGAGGAGCGTCTGAATGATTTGATTGAGCAGGAAATTTTCGTGCCCAGGATGCTTCTGGTGGATGGCTTTCCTTTTAAGAATGAAAGTCGTCAATTTCTCGAAGACTTAAAAACGCTGGCCAAAAAGTTGGGTTTTCATGTCTGGTTTACCATGAACATCCATCGGCATAACCAGCCGGCGCCTGATGGTTTTCCCCCGGAATTTTCAAGGTTTGAGGATCTTTTCGAGGTGGCGATTCAGTTAATCCCGGAAGGAAAAGAGGTGTTTGTCAGGCCCTTGAAAGGCATTGGTGGAAAATCACAGTCTCCCGGGCTGAGTCTGAATCCCTCGACACTTTTGTTTCATGTCCCTGATGACCCATTGACATAAATGATTATTACCATTACTTTAACAACCTGATACTTGAGTTAATATCGCTTTTCAAAGAAAGACACGAAGATTATGTAATTTCCGGAGGTGGCTGTGTATTCAAAAATCATTGTGCTTCGGTTTCCCGTCGATTATGTGCACAAGCCCGTGGTATGTAACCTGGCAAAAGAATTTGACCTGACTTTCAATATTCTGAGAGCAACCGTGCTTCCCAGAAAAGAGGGTATTATGGTCATGGAGTTGTCAGGTTCCAAAAAAAAATTTAAAGATGGCATCAGGTATCTTGAAAGCCAGAACGTACAGGTGCAGAATGCTTCTCAGGAAGTCAAGCGCGATGAGGAAAAGTGTATCCACTGTGGCTTCTGCACGGCGGTATGTCCCTCGGCTGCACTTTCGGTGAGCCGCCCTGAAATGGCCGTGAATTTTGATCAGAAAAAATGTACGGTTTGTGAACTCTGTGTCCTGACCTGTCCAACAAGGGCAATGGAAGTGCGCCCTACCAACACGCTTTTTTTCGAATGAAACCTTGTGTTGCCGTGGCTCTCAGTGGCGGTGTGGATTCACTGGTGGCTGCACATTTGCTGAAAGAACAGGGTTTAAAAGTCATTGGTTTGCATTTTATCACCGGCTTCGAATCCAATAACCTGCAGTCGGAAAATCAACCCCATGAAAAGTCTTTGAGAAGGATTTCGGCTGACTTTCTTAAAACCGCTACCGAAAAAAAACTTAAATCCATATCCCAACAATTGGATATTCCGTTAATTGTTTTGGATTTAAGGGAAGAATTTGAACGGTATGTCGTCAGCAAATTTATCGAGATATACCGCGTGGGCAAAACACCTAACCCTTGCCTGTTATGTAATCGATCCGTTAAGTTTGGCCGTCTCTGGGAATATGCTCAGAAATTGGGTGCCAACAAGCTTGCCACAGGACACTATGCCAGGATCAAAAAAGGCCCGGATGGTCAATACCATCTTTTTAAAGCCGCAGACAGGGTCAAGGATCAATCCTATTTCCTGGGTTTTATAAACCACGATCAGCTTAGCCGGTCCTGTTTTCCTCTCGGTGAAAAGAGCAAACCTGAGGTCAGATTTATAGCCGAAAAAAACGGGCTTGTACCACTCAACAAAAGGGAAAGCCAGGATGTTTGTTTTATTAAAAACGTAAGCTATGGTAAATTCTTATCCCGATATTTCAGCCCCAGCCCCGGCATTATTGAGGATACTTCCGGAAAAGTGATTGGTGAACACAAAGGCCTTCATCTTTTTACCGTCGGACAACGCCGGGGTATCAACTGCCCGGCGCCGGAGCCCTACTATGTGGTGAAAATCGACATCAAAAGAAATTGCCTGGTGGTGGGATTTAAACATGAACTCAATCAGCAGGAATGCCGGGTAGAAGCTATCAACTGGATTCATCATCATCCTTTTGATTCAATCGCGGTTCATACCCGTGTTCGCTATCGACACCATGCTGCTGCATCCACAGTAATTCCTTTGGACAGACGCACGGCGCTGGTGCGGTTTGACAAACCGCAAAAAGCTGTTGCGCCAGGTCAGGGGGCTGTTTTTTATCTCAACGATGAAGTGATCGGAGCCGGATGGATTGCGGGCGTAAACCGATAAAATTTTCAATCCTCACTTTAGGATGTAAAGTCAATCAGTACGAATCCGAAGCCCTGCAGAAGTTTTTTTCGGATATGGGCCATGGATCCTGTGATTCCGAAGGTATAAAGAAAGGATGCCATTCACTTTCAAAAGCCTGTGATATTTATATTGTCAACACCTGTGCCGTAACCCAAAAAGCGGCCATGCAGTCGCGGCAAGCTATCAGGCGTGCTATCCGGTTAAATCCCGAGGCGTTGATGATCGTCACAGGTTGCTATGCCCAAATATGTCCGGAAAAGATTGCGGACATTTCCGGTGTGGATTGTGTACTGGGTCATTTGGAAAAAGCGAACCTTTATAATCATATGGCTGCCTTATTGGAAAACAGGAACATTGTTCCAATGATTTCGGTTGAAAACATACATTCGGTGTCATCATTTCAGGACATGCCGGCTACCCCTGCAGGAAGCCGAACCCGGCCTTTTTTAAAAATCCAGGATGGCTGCAGTGCCTGTTGCACTTACTGCATTGTTCCTTATGCCCGGGGAAAAAGTCGCAGCCTTCCATCAGGGAAGGTTTTGGAAAAAATCCGGGTATTACACAATAAAGGCTTCCATGAAGTGGTTTTAACGGGAATTCATCTGGGGGCTTACGGGCAGGACCTCTGGCCGAAGACAGGACTATATGATCTCTTACTGCAAATCCGGGAGCTGAATTTAATCCGCAGGGTGCGGCTAAGTTCAATCGAACCCAATGAACTCAGCCCCGAAATAATAGAGCTTGCCTCCCAATGGGAGGGACTTTGTTCCCATTTTCATATTCCTCTTCAAAGTGGGGACAATGATATTTTAAAAAGAATGAATCGTCCGTACCGGCGGGAATTTTTCCAGGACCTGGTTTTTAATATCAGGGACCAATTGCCCCATGCGGCAATTGGAGCCGATTGCCTGGCGGGATTTCCGGGAGAAACGCAGGAAGCATTCAATAATACTCATGACCTTATTGCAAATCTTCCCGTAACCTATCTTCATGTGTTTCCGTTTTCTCCCAGAAAAGGTACTCCCGCATGGTCGTATTCCGAAAAAATACCCGCACCGGAAATCAAAAAACGATGCCTGAAAATGAGAGTTCTGGGTGCTGAAAAGAAAAGGGAGTTTTTTGAAAAATTTCTTGGAAAAAAGTTGGATGTTGTGGTGGAACATCAGCGAGATAAAGGTTCGGGGCTTTTGAAAGCCATGTCTTCCAACTACATTCCCGTCTTGATCGCAGGTCCTGATGAACTAAAAAATACAATGCAGTCCGTTAAAGTGACAGGCTTATGGAAAAATGCTGTAAAAGCTGAACCATTGCGATTTAACGTTAAATAACAAGGAGATAAAAAAATGAAAAGTTTTGTACTGGCATCTTGCCTGGCAGCCGGGATGGTTGTTGTTACTGCTGATATTTCTGCAGACGATAAGTATCCACAAGTGGAGATCAAAACCAGTCTCGGGGTTTTCGTTCTTGAACTGTATCCCGATCTGGCGCCCAAAACCGTTGACAATTTCTTGAGCTATATCAATGAGGGAACATACGATGGCACCATTTTCCACCGGGTTATAAAAGGCTTTATGATCCAGGGCGGTGGGTTTACCCCTCAAATGATTCAAAAAAAGCCCAAAGCCCCAATTGTCAACGAGGCAGACAATGGGCTTCAAAACAAACGAGGCACCATCGCAATGGCTCGTACCATGGAACCGCATTCCGCCACGTCCCAGTTTTTTATCAACACAGAGGATAATGACTTTTTAAACCACCGGGGAAAAAATACCCAGGGATGGGGCTATTGTGTCTTTGGAAAGGTTGTCGATGGCATGGATGTGGTTGATGCTATTGCCGAAGTGGAGACCACAAGCAAAATGGGGCATCAGGATGTACCCGTTGAGCCGGTGGTCATTGAAAAGGTAAGCATCAAAAAAGCACAACAATAGCAGAAAACCGGTTTTACTAAGTTATCCATTTTCAACAAGGGCTTCTATGATTTTCGGAATGTACTCATCTGCTTTGCCGGCATGAAATCTGCATGATCCGGCTCCATGGTGGCCGCCGCCTTCAAAAGCTGAAAGAAGCTTTCCGGCATTGACCCGGCAATGATCATTGAATATGCTGTGTCCGACACTAACGGCAATCATTTTTTTTTCTTTGTCCGCATAACGGATTTTAACATGAACCGATGTCTGCGGGAACATGGAATACACCAGAAAACGATTTCCCACAGGGGTGGTTTCAAGTCCACGAAAATCAGTGATTGCCACGTTCTTTTGCACATGGGTATGCTTCATCAGAAGCCCTTTGTATATCTTGTTATTTTCAATAGCCTTCTCACATCGCAGTTTGACTTCCGGAACTTCAAGGATATGCTCCATGTCGAAATGGCCCAACAAATAAACAAGTTCATTCCAATAAGGCTCGTCTTGCTTCTCGCGATTCAAGATTGTCATTGAAAGCAGAATGTAAGAATACTTTTCCGGATAAAGCACTTCATCCATGGTCAAATCCGCCGAATCAATCTTGTCGGTCTGCTTGACCAGTTCGGTAAAATCCCTGGTGAAACCGCCTTCATAATACTCATAAATAATACCGGCTGCCGAAGGAGCAATTTTAAAAGAACCCCTGAACGGACTGGAAATCTCATTGGTACAATGATGGTCAAACCACATTGAGCATTTATCGTTGTATGGAAGATTGGCGACAATATCGCCTTGCCTGATTTCAACACCGTCCTTTTGGATTTCGCTCGGCTCCACCCATTCCACAGGTTCGGTAATGGTTTCAACGTTAAACAGAAGCACGGCACACACCACCCCGTCAAAATCCGGCCGCGTAACAATTCGCATCAAGACAATCCTTTCTGCTGGTCAATACGTTCTTCCTGGATAAATGCCCTTAAAAATCGAGAATCTGTCGGTCTTTTACGAAAAAGGGGCAATTATATGTCATGAGAGAAAGGGTGTCAAGAGAACATCAAATGGCAAAATTGATTTAAGCAATCACAAAAATGTTTTTGACCGGATTATTGGCCGATTTGCTCTGCTACAATATCCTGATATAGCTTTTCAGAAAATGATTTTGGCAAGGCTAGAGGGAGGAGATTATACTTTTTCGTATATCTCCGACCGATAACGCAGCCAAAAACATTTTCTGGAAAGCTATATCTGCACTTATCGCAAACCGACCATCATGGCGCCCTAAAAATCCAATGCGGACCGGCAACGCCTATGCTGCTTGATTAGATTTGTCATTTTCTTTGGCGGGAAAAATTCCATAGATGGGTTTTTGTCCAGGCTTTTGAGCCAGGGTATTTCTTCGGATTACCAGAAGCTGGTCCAAAACCCGGTTTCTTTTACTAAGGTGAAGCACGCACTCGTCTTTTCCAGGACTTAAAGCCTTGGTTTCAACCAGCAGTTCAACCATTTCATAAAGAAGATCTTCAGTAATTTTTACATCCATAATGTTTACCTCCGTTGATGTTAATATTAATATTGTTTGTTTTTAACAGGAATATCTTTTGCTAACACAAAAACAACCACAGTGCAAATGTTTTTTCCGGTTATAACGGATTTGGGGGTGACTTGTTGAAGGGGAGTGCAAAAGCTGTGCTTTTGCATTTTTTTCTCGTACCCGTGCTCTGCGTGAGACGCAACCATGACCCTGCTATACCAGTTACGACTGCAGGAGCGAAAAGTCTGCCTGGGACCTGTCAAGGCAACTTCAATTATTGCTGCTTTCGTATGCATTCCCACGCAGAGTGTGGGAAAGAAGGTAATACAATTTTTCCCTGGTTACATGAATTGAATGACCTTTGAGAGTGAAAGAATTTAATATATATGGCAGTGGAACAATGCAAAACCCGGGGAATCTGGAACAGGGGCGGGTTTGGAACCCGCCCCTACAGATTTACGCCACAGTGTACTCTATCAACCAATCACCCCCAAATTCGTTATAAACAGAAGAAATTCCGACACTGTCATGGCTCTGGTTTTTTTCGTTTCATATGCGATGTCCGGGGGATTATTGAGTTTTAAAGCGCTTAGATTTGCCAGTTGATCACATCTTTCATTTTCTGCATTCCCCGCATGCCCCTTCACCCATTTGAATTCAACCTGATGTTTGTTGCACAGTTCCAATAATTTTTCCCACAGATCGACATTTTCAGCAGGTTCCGTTTTGGTTCTCATCCAACCCCGGGATTGCCATCGCCTCGCCCATCCTTTTTCAACAGCATCGACCACATACTTGGAGTCACTGTAGATAACCACGGAACAGGGTTTTTTCAAAGCTTTCAATCCTTCAATACAAGCCAGCAGTTCCATACGGTTGTTGGTGGTTTTTCTGTATCCCCCTGAGATTTCCTTGCGGCAGCCTCTGAATTTCAAGACTACCCCGAAACCCCCCGGCCCGGGATTTCCAATACATCCTCCATCGGTGTAAATGATCACCTTATCTTCATCTTCGGGCTCGAACAAAACCTTATTTACTCCTGACGATTGTGGAGCTCCGAGCTTTCTTGATTTTTTTCTTTTTCCATTTCCGGATTGTTTTTGTTTTGAAAAACCTGGAAGCGTCATTTTTTTTCCAGATATGCAATCACCAGATATGGAAACATTGGTGTCGAAGCAATTCGCTTTAAGCCAGGATATGGCATCTTCTTTGCGCGAAAATTTTTTAAAAAGCGCACCCGAATAGCCATTGGTTTGCGCTTCAGCACCGTTTTTCCCGTACCATTGATCGTAGACACCTCTTTTATGACCTTTTGCAACGGCATAGTATTTTTTTTTGGCAGCCATTTTCGATAGGTACCAAAAAATGATAATCATGAAAAGAAAATTGTGAGATAATTGCGGAGTGCAAAAGTTGTACTTTTGCATAACCGGCTGAAAGCCGGTCCACCTGAAAAACAGGTTTGGCAGCCGGAAACGGATTTGAGAGACGGTGTCAGGTGTCAGGTGTCAGGATGTGGGAATACAAATTGCCTGATTGTAACGGATTTGGGGGTGTAAAAATTATTATAATTATACCGGCAATTTTTATATTTCGTCCCTACGGGACTCTTGAAATCATAGGAAATGGTGTTGCTATAAACACTCATGTCCCTATCGGGACATTTTTCAGGTTTTTTTACCGACGATTCATTATGAACAGAGCAAAACAATTTTTAAAACTTTCCATAAAATGTTTGATCTGCATTATTCTTCAAAGGTATATGAAAAACATTTCCAAATACCTCTGATTAACCCCGAAACCTGTTCCGTTAGGAACAAAATATTTTTTTACCCCCACCGTTATAATCAGTAATTTTTATACCCTGGTTCCCACGCAAAGTGTGGCAACGAAAAAAATGCAAAAGCACAGCTTTTGCACTCCTTCAACACCCCCCAAACCCCCAA
>SKZT01000108.1 GCA_007127235.1 Desulfobacteraceae bacterium | reverse complement strand
GTGCACTTCCGAGACCACCAGCACAAATCTGTTGGTATACTGTTTTACAAGATTCCAGGTGTAACCGGCGAGTTTGCCTTCAACATTTTTAAAAAAACCTTCAGGCCCATATATGGAAAGTGTTTTGTCACGTCCCAGAAGAAGCCTGAGAACATGGTCAAAACCAATAAAATGGTCCATGTGGGTATGGGTGACAAAAATGTGGGAAAGTTTGAGAATATCTTTTGAAGACAGGGTGTGTAGATCTCCAAGATCAAAAAGAACGGCCCGCTTTTCAAATAAAAATGGAATGAACAGGCCGGGATCATCAAAGGGATCATTGACCAGTCTCGGATGAAAAGACGGAGGCATCAGGAATACAGGATTTTTTTCACCTGCTTGTGGATGGTCAGATAAATTTCTTCGTCTGATCCGAAAACATCAATAACATCTTTGTGGTTCACCAGTTTTTCGATCACAAAAGCCGTGAGATAAAGGCTTACCACATTTGGATTGGGTATCAGGTTTCGAAAGGGAGCCACCTGATAATCGATTTCAAAAGCATCCATCTTTCCCAGTTTTTCAAGAGCCAGCAATATCTGTTCTTCCAGGGAGTTTTTGCTGGTTGTTTCCACCAGTTTGTTTTCCACCAGTTTTGAAGCCACTGCGTTGCAGAGTTCATTTGCAAACTCTCTCACACTGTTCAAAGCCTTTTTACGTTCGTACTCTTTCGAAGATTCTATTTTGGAGAGAATGCTCGATTCTCTGGAACTGGGTCGAAATACCTTTGCCATAAATTGCCGCCTTATTTTATTTTTCAAGATTAAAAATATTCAGCCGTCCCAGCATGACGGCGGAACTTCAATTCGTGCTCAATAATAAGGTTAACATTTGTTGATTGCAAGCAAAATGTTATCTTATTTCCTCGATAAGAATCTGAGCCGTTTTTTTACCATTCCAGTGATTCCATCGTAACCGAAAAATCACACATTTGAGAAAACCTTCGATTTCCATGGAGGTGTCAACATTGAAATGGATAGCCTTAATTTTTTTTTGTGTATGTCCTCCGGTTTGGCTCAGGATCATGCGCCGATGGTTTTGACCTACAATCTTTGGATTGGAGACCACAATATTTCTGGCCAAAAAAAGCGGTTCGGTGTTTTCACACCCAAAAGGCTTTAAAGATTCGATTTCATCAATGAGGAGTTCTGAAATATCATCAAAAGACAGCTCATAATCAACGGTTACCTGGGGAGAAATCCTGCCTTTCTGTAAATCTTCCCCCACTGCATCATCAAAAGCTTTTTTAAACAGGTCGATATCTGCTTCCGATATTTTCAAACCGGCGGCCTTGCTGTGACCTCCGAAATCTTCCAAATACATACTGCAGCGGCAAAGTCCCGGAAAAAGATCAAAACCGGGGATACTTCGGCAGGAACCTTTACCAAAACCCTCTCTCACGGCAATTAAAACTGTAGGTTTAAAAAATTTCTCGGCCAATCTCGAAGCCACAATTCCCAGTATACCCTCATGCCAGTCAGGGCTTGACAGGACCAGTGCTTTATTATCCAGCAGGGCCGGATGATGATGAAGATGCTTGCAAATTTCCTGAAAAGTGTTTTGTTCCAGTCCCTGTCGCTGAATGTTTAACTCATTTAAAAAACGGGCCAGCTCAATGGCCATATCCTCACGGTCGGACATGAGCAGTTTGGCCGCCGATTCGGCATGCTCGATTCTTCCGGCGGCATTAAGTCTGGGAGCAATACGAAAAGCGATGTCCTCACTATCTAAAACATGCTTGAAAAAACCGGATACCTTGGCCAGGGATTTAAGTCCCAGGCGTTTACCCGATTTCATAATTTCAAGACCAGCCTTAACCAGAACACGATTTTCATCCCGCAAAGGGACTAAATCGGCGATGGTTCCCAATGCCACAAGGTCACACATTTGTTTAAGGTTGGGTTCATGATGATGCTGCCAGAAATTTTTTTTCCGCAGATATTTCCGCAAAGAAATGATTAAATAGAAAACGACTCCCACCCCTGCTAAATGGGATAAACCCGACAGACAGTCTTCCCGCTTGGGATTTACTATGGCCAGTGCATCGGGCAGTGGGCCTGTCACCAGATGATGATCGGTGATGATGACATCGATACCGGATTTTCGGGCTTCCGCAATGGCTTCATGGCTGTTGGAACCGCAATCAACGGTGATAATCAGACGAAGATCGCCGGCGGCATTGAAGATTTTCCGGCTATGTTCAGGTTTAAGGCTGTATCCTTCCTCTATCCGGTGAGGTATATAAAATGAAACTCTGGCTCCGGTCATTTTAAGAAACTCATACAGCAGCACCGTTGAGGTAATGCCGTCCACATCATAATCGCCGAAAATCAGAATTTTCTCCTTTGCCAGAATGGCGGTGGCAATACGGTTTACAGCCGCAGCCATGTCGATTATAGTATCGGGATCACGAAGTTCCTTTAATGAAGGAGACAGAAAGGATTTGATATCGTTGATACAGCTCAGGTTCCGATTTGCCAGTAATGTGGCGGTTATTGGATGGCAATTCAGGCAACGGTATATTTCCTGCACGTATTTTGGATCTGGTTTGAGAATGTTAACATTTTTTTCCATACAAGATGAAATAACCTAAATTCTGATTGTAAACAACACGAAATTTTCATGCCCCATTTTTAAGGAGGGACTTTTATATTGCGAACTTGATGATGATGATGATATTCTTTCATATAGTTTAGCTTTTTGGAAAGGTTGCTTATTTGTCTGCCAAAAATTTGAAAACCATCAGAAAAAAGTATCGGGTCGATAGCTCCAAGATTTGTTTCATAAAATTTATCCTGGAAGCTTACGAGGGGATGGCACAGTTAACAACATTGAATCCCAAGCTGGGATTGATTGAGATCTATATGGCCCCTGGATGCGATGAAGATGTTGAGAAAATCATCATGGATTTGAAACGACAGATGTTGATCGAGGTTTGGGGCCTTCCCGAAAAAAATACGAAAACCAATGAAAAATAAAAAGTTGTATATAAATACCATAGGCTGTCAGATGAATGTCTATGATTCAGAGAAAATATTGTTCCACCTGGTAAGGAGAGGATATGAAAAAACTTTATCTGTCGAGTTGGCGGATTTGGTTGTCCTGAACACTTGTACAATTCGTGAAAAGGCTGCACAAAAAGCGTTCAGTTTTTTGGGAAGATTAAACAGACTCAAACAGAAAAACCCTGATTTGATTGTGGCTGTGGGCGGATGTGTTGCTCAACAGGAAGGAAAAAAACTTATCAAACGGGCCCCTGTGGTGGACATTGTTTTTGGTACCCATGCCATTGACCGCTTGTGGGAGCATATCAGCCGCTTTGAACATAAACGCCGCCGGATAATCGATGTGAAAATGTCAGAAAGTATTGATGAAACACGGTTCTGGGAAGAGCCTGCTTCGAAAGCCGGTACTGATTCCGTTAAGGATTCTAGTGTAACCGCTTTTGTCACAATCATGCAGGGCTGTGAAAACTATTGTACCTATTGCGTTGTGCCCTATGTTCGCGGCAAGGAGATAAGCCGCCGTCCGGATAGTATTGTCCGGGAAATTGAACATCTGGTCAAAAAAGGTGTTCGGGAAGTCACTCTGCTGGGACAAAATGTGAACAGCTATGGTATCCGGCAAGGTTTTTGCTCATTTGCGCAGCTTGTCAACCGTATCAATAGTGTGGAGGGTTTATCGAGGATCCGGTTTACCACCTCACATCCCAAGGACCTTTCCATAGAACTCATGGAAACATTTATATCATGTGATAAATTATGCAATCATATTCATCTTCCGGTTCAATCAGGGTCTGATCGTATATTAAAATTAATGAATCGCCGATATACAAGTGAAAATTATCTGGAAAAGGTAGCCCGCCTCAGGAAAATAATGCCCGATATGGCTATCACCACCGATATTATTGTGGGATTTCCCGGGGAAACTGAAAAGGATTTTCAGCAGACACTGAACCTTATCCGGGAAGTGGAATTTAACAGCCTTTTTGCTTTTAAATATTCAGACCGGCCCCAGGTGCCGTCAGCCCGGTTTTCCGAAAAAGTTACCGAGCGGGAAAAGATGCACCGGTTGCAGCAGGTTTTGGCTTTGCAGGAAGAGCTGACATCTAAAAAACATCACCTTTTAATCGGATCCTTACATAAACTTCTGGTGGAAGGTTTTAGCAAGAAACATGAGAGCGCTGCGAAAAAAAACCATCGTATTCAATGGACGGGCCGAACTCAAAGTAATATTGTGGTTAATTTCACTTTAAATTCCGGCTTTGATGGCGATTGTGACGAAAACTTGACAGGCAGTATGGTTGATGTCATGATTGAAGAAGCTCATTCTCATTCATTGCGGGGAAGACCAGTCTATATTAACCCTGAAAGAAAGGGGTTGAAAGGAGATAAATATCATGTTGCATAAGGTTACCATAGCGGGGTTGACAATGGATCCCAACTCCAATACGCCTATCATCATCTTAAAATCCGAGGAAAGCGATCAGGCCATTCCTATCTGGATCGGCTTGCTTGAAGCAACATCCATTGCTTCCGCCCTTCAGAATATCAAATTTGATCGTCCAATGACCCATGATCTTTTTAAAAACTTGCTGGATTACATCCAGATAAAAGTGGTTAAAATAGAGGTCTGTGATCTGAAGGATAATACTTTTTTTGCAAAAATTTATTTTACATCCGAAGACAGAGCTTTCAACATAGATGCGCGTCCCAGTGATGCAATAGCCATTGCATTAAGGTTTAATGCGCCGATTTTCGTGGATGAAGAAGTTATTGCCAAGTCCAAGGCGGGAGAGACGGGAGAGGCTGAAGTGGTCGACCAGAGTGAGACAGGTAAGAAGTGGGCTGACTATCTTAAAAACCTGGACCCGGATGCCTTTGGCAAATATAAAGTATGATCTTTCGAAATGTTCAGGTTACAAAACCTCAAAATTTTGGAAAAAGGAGTGCCAAAATTTTATTTTCTCACTCCTTTTTTTTTGCTTTCCATTACTTTTACAAGCTGCTTCCCCCCTCAGGGTCTTCAAGGCAGAGCCTTCTGTGATTTATCTAAAATTGCTCTCCCAGTAGCCTCCCAATGGCATTGACTTAACAAAAAAAATCCTGATCATAACTATTTTGGGGGTGATTTTTTAAAGGAGTGCAAAAGCTGTGCTTTTGCATTTTTTTCACGTACCCATGCTCTGCGTGAGACGAAACCATGTCTCTGTTATACCAGTTCCGACTGCAGGAGCTAAAGGTCTGCCAGGGACCTGTCGAGGCAACTTCAATTATTGCTGCTTTCGTATGCATTCCCATGCAGAGTGTGGGAAAGAGGGTAATACAATTCGATAAATAATATACTTGCATATGATGGTAAACCAAAGTTATATTGACAAAAATACAGAAAATTAAGCGTTTTTTTCCATTTGATATGGAACTTTTCAGGGAGGGGATAAAATGGAGAGTCATTTTCTCAGGGAGGGGATAAAATGGAGAGTCATTTTCCATCCAGCATGAAAGCACAATTTTTAATTGCAATGCCCGGACTGCTGGATCCGAATTTCAGTAAAACAGTTACCTGCATCTGTGAACATACGCAGGAGGGAGCATTGGGCATTGTGGTTAACCGAGTACACCCTGGTATTATATTGAAGGAGATTTTGGAGGAACTCAAACTGGAGTATGTTCCTGAAGCAAAAAATATTCCAGTATATATTGGAGGGCCGGTACATTTTGATGAAATTTTTATTCTCCATGGTCCGCCTTTTGACTGGCGAGGGTGCCTCAGGATTACTCCGACACTGGCATTGAGCAATACCAAAGATATTCTGACGGCTATTGCTCTGGGAAAAGGTCCTCAAAAGGTGATGATGGCTCTGGGATGTGCGGGTTGGGGGCCGGGACAATTGGAGTCGGAAATCACCCAGAATGCATGGCTTACAGGACCCGTATCCGATGATGTCATATTCGAGATTTCTGAGGATAAACGTTGGGATGCCGCTGTCAAGAAAATGGGAATCGATCCGGCTTTGCTGAGCAATACGGCAGGTCATGCCTGAACAGGCTCTGGTTTGAACCTTATATTGAAAAATAAAATTGATTGGCCATGAACCTATATTCTATATTGAAAGAAGAGCTGCTTCATTTAAACCGGGATGTGATGGGTTTGCTTGATGACGCCGGAAAAATTCCCGGATTTTCGGAAAATAGCTTCGCAAACTGGGAAAAAACATGCAGAGATATTCACCGGCAGATCTCCGAAGAAATTTTAAGAGTAGCCGTAGTCGGAGCCATAAAATCGGGGAAAAGCACTTTTGTTAATTCGCTTCTTAATGGAGATTATCTGAAAAGAGGCGCCGGCATCGTTACCTCCTTTGTTACCAAGATTCGAAAAGGCAAAAGACTTCATGCAAAACTTTTCCTGAAATCCTGGGATGAAATCAATTCGGATTTGCAGCAGGCCCTCGTGTTGTTTCCATCTTTTAAGTGGCCTTCGGAAAACAAAGCCATAGATATCCGCCGAAATAATGACCGGGAGGAATTAAAAAGAGCTTTAGATTCCCTGAATGTTGAACACCTTTTTACAAGTGATGCCCGCAACGTCAACAGTGTCCTGTTGGACTCCTATCTCAATGGTTACCAAAGGGTCAGGGATATGGTGACCGATGAAACAAATGTTATTGAATACGGTCCGGAGCACTTTGATAAACACATGGATTTTGTCGGTGATGATTCCATGGCGGTTTTTCTCAAAGACATGTACCTGGAGATTCATGGTTCATCCTTGGAATCCAATATTGAAATTGCCGACTGTCAAGGCAGCGATTCTCCAAACCCGCTTCATCTGGCAATGATTCAGGATTATCTGCTGCATACCCATTTAATCGTGTATGTTATCAGCAGCCGCACAGGCCTCAGGCGAGCAGACATCAGGTTTTTGAACATGATCCGGAAAATGGGAATCATGGACAATATCATCTTTGTGGTTAATTGCGATTTCAGCGAACATGACTCACTCGACGGGCTTTCTGAGCTGGTAGAAAAAACAACTGAGCAGATTGAGCTAATCGGTCCCGATCCCGAAGTATACACCTTATCGGCTTTGTATAATTTGTTTGCATCTCAAAAGGATGAACTGTCCGAAAAAGATTTAAGAAGGCTGAATAATTGGGAAAAGGAAAAAGATTTTGTTGCTTTTTCAGACCGGCAAACAGGAGCATTCAATGCATCGTTTCATAAGAAATTAACCAATGAAAAATATTTTCTTCTTTTGAAAAATCATTTGGAGCGTATGGATGTAGTGGCATCAGGTTTTAAGAACTGGGTGGATGTCAGCCGGAATCTTTTGGCCCAGGACACCAACAGTGCCGCGGAAATCATACAAAAAGTAAAGCAGCACCAGGAAAGTATTTCCCAGATGAAGTCCGTTATGAAAAGTACCCTGGATGGTGCTGTTGGAAAACTAAAAAAGGATTTGAGAAAAGATGTGGATCGTTTTTTTGATCTGCGCGACAGCGATTTAATCCATCGGATCAACAACTATATTCAAAGCTACAATATTACTTATGAGCAAAGTGGAGATCAATTCAAAAAAACCGGATTTTCCAATTCACTCTATTATGCATTTCAAGAATTTAAGCAGGGTCTCGACACTTTTATGACTGAAAACATAAATCCGGATATTATTCGCTTTGTCAAGGAGATTGAAAAAAAGACTGAGGAACAGATGATTCTCATCGGTAAGCCATATGACGGGTTGATACAAGAAGCGCTTACCGAATATAACAATACCATGCAAAATTATGGACTGTCTCTCAATGTAAAAAGACAACCACTGGATTTGCCCGATATTTCCAGTATAAAAAACAGAGCAGGACTTTCACTTCCTCCGGCCGGAACAACACTTCATTATTCCAAAAAAATTCAATCAGAGGCGATTATGCGTCTGGGTTTTTATAAAGTGGTCGGGTTCATTCGAAAAGTTTTCAAGCGGCCCGGTGGTGAAAAAGACCGGGAAAATTTTGTCGCAATTAAAGACGGTGTCAAACGGATGAAACGGGAAACGGAAAAGTCCATCATCAGTCATTTCAAGGATTACCGGGAAAATATCAAGTTTCAGTACGTATTCAAACTGGTGGATGCCGAAGCAGATGCGCTTTATGAATCACTTTTGGACCATTTTCAGGCATATGTGACAGATTTATCCAATATTGTGGAAAATTTCGAAGACCATAAAGAAGACAGAGTTGATGCTTCCGCTATTTTGGTGGAAATGGAGGCGAAATCGCAGAATATTCAGGAAAGAATCGTGGAAACCCGTACCCGGATAAGCCAGGAGCTTTAGTGCGTTGCCGTTTCCCCGTATAGCTTTGGATGGAGGAGAAAATCCCCTGCCTACCACTCATAGGAGGTTTATACCATGAATGCTAACACAACCCGCGTTATCGCCGTTGCCAATGAAAAGGGAGGCGTTGGAAAGACCGTCACTGTTATCAACCTGGGAGCGGCCTTGGTACGCGAGGGAAAACAGGTACTTATTATTGATATGGATCCCCAGGCCAATGCGACAAAGGGGGTCGGATTTGAAGTGGAAGACGGCCAGTTGAGTATCTATGATCTGATAAAAGAACCCGATGCCCATCAGGTCGATGATTTGGTAGCCTCCACCCAATGGGAAGGGTTGTATCTTATTCCCTCCCATGTAGACCTTGCAGGAGCCGAAATCGAGTTGGTAGATGTGGAAGGAAGGGAAAACCGGCTCAGAAAAGTTTGTAAAAACCTGTCGAAAAACTTTGATTATATTCTGCTTGATACGCCGCCGAGCTTGTCCCTTTTGACAGTCAACGTGATGGTTTATGCCCGGGAGGTTCTTGTGCCCTGTCAGACGCAGCCATATGCATATGCCGCTTTGGAAGAGCTTTTCGACACCATTGAGGCAATCAATGAGGAAATCAACCCAAATCTGCGTGTGACGGGCATTGTCGCCACTTTTTTCGACAAACGCACCCGTATAAGTCAGAATATTTTCGAAAAGCTTAAGGACAACGAAAAATACGGTCCATTACTTTTTGATACCGTTATACGAACCAACACCACCATCGCTGAAAGTGCCGAGGTGGGAAAACCGGTTTTATTTTACCGTTCCGGCAGTTATGGCGCAAAAGATTATTTAAAGCTTGCAAGGGAATTGATTGACAAGGGGGCCCCTTAATAAAAGGGCGGGAGGATGAATAGGACGACCCGGTTTTACTGCTCATACAATACGGGTACGATACAGCCACAGGCTGTTGGTGACCACCGAAACACTGCTGAATGCCATGGCGAAAGCGGCAAGGATAGGATGGAGTTCCCTTAAGAAGCCGGGAGCCATTTCAACAGGATAAAGTATTCCGGCAGCTATGGGTATCAACATGAGGTTATAGAAAAATGCCCAGAAAAGGTTTTGTTTGATCGTTCTCATGGTGACCCTGCTCAATCGTATCGCTTTCGAAACCCCCGTGAGTTCTCCCCGGGACAGTATGATATCCGCAGCTTCAATGGCCACATCTGTGCCGGTGCCAATGGCGATGCCCACATCGGCTTGTGCCAGGGCCGGCGCATCATTGATTCCATCACCGACCATTCCCACTTTGTTGCCTTTGTTCTGAATTTCCTTGATCTTCAAAGCCTTGTCTTCAGGATGGACTTCTGCAAACACATTGTTAATTCCCACCTGCTCAGCAATGGCTTTTGCTGTTTGAAAATTGTCACCGGTGAGCATAATCACGTTTATATGTTGTTTGTGAAGTTCTCTGACTGCTTTTTCCGAATCAGGTTTGAGTGTGTCGGAAATAGCGATTAAACCTGCCATTTGACCTTCCACATTTACCACGATGACCGTTTTTCCCTCTGACTGAAGCCGATCTATGGTGTTTCCGGCTTTTTCGTTGTTCATATCCGGTTGATCGAACCACTTGGGTTTGCCCACCCGAACTTTTTTGCCGTTGATCAGAGCTTCTACTCCATGGCCTCCAAAAGCTTTAAATTCAGTGGCTTTGTCAAGCTGGAGGTTACGCGATCTGGCTTCCTTGACAACTGCTTTTCCCAGTGGGTGTTCGGAGCCTTGCTCTACGGAGGCACCAAGCTGGAGCAAATCGTTTTCAGTCTTATAAGCAGGGTTGAAAACCACGATGTCCACGATTGCAGGTTTGCCCCGGGTAATGGTCCCGGTTTTATCCAGTACAACGGTGTCAAGCTTGGTGGCCAGCTCAAGTGCTTGACTTTTTTTGAAAAGTATACCCATTTCTGCCCCTTTGCCCGTTCCAGCCATGATGGCCGTAGGAGTGGCCAAGCCCAAAGCACAGGGACAGGCAATGACCAGGATGGCCACCAGGCGAATCATGGAGGAAACAAAATCTTCCGTAATAAACCACCATGTAGCAAAAACCATGAGCGCAATAACGATGATCACCGGTACGAACACAGCGGAAACCCGGTCCGCAAGCGCCTGAATGGGGGCTTTGCTTCCCTGAGCCTCCTGAACCAGGCGGATAATCTGTGCCAGGGCTGTCTCTTTGCCGATACGGGTGGCGGTAAAGGTCAAAAGCCCCTGACCATTAATGGTTCCGCCTACCACGGTGTCTCCTTCTTTTTTATCAACCGGAAGCGGTTCTCCTGTGAGCATGGATTCATCAACAGCCGATTGTCCCTCCACCACAGTGCCGTCCACGGGAATCCGCTCTCCGGGCCGCACCACAACCTGTTGGCCTTTTTGAACCTGTTTGACCGCAATTTCTTTTTCCTGGCCATCCACCAAGACGGTAGCGGTTTTGGGCTGAAGTCCAATGAGCTTGCGAATTGCACTGCCCGTTTTTCCTTTGGTTCTGGACTCAAGCATTTTTCCAAGCTTGATAAGGGTGATAATTACCGCGGATGTTTCGAAATAAACATGGTGTCCTGCAGATGGAAACAGTAAAACGGCAACAGAGTAAAAATAGGCCACCGATGAACCCATAGCCACGAGAACATCCATGTTGGCGCTTTTGTTTCGAAGGCTTTTAAAAGCCCCGGTGTAAAAATCAAACCCGGTATAAAACTGAACCGGGGTAGCCAATACCAAAAAAAGCCAGCTTACCCAGGGTTCATAACTCCATGGTCCGGTGAGATGAAAATCTCTTCCCATGGACAAAATGAACAAAGGAAAAGTGAATATGACACCCACCAGAAACCTTTTCGTCTGGTTTTTGATTTCAGCTCTCCGGACTGCCTGTTCGGCATCCGTGTCGTAAATATCATCCTGGTCGGACAGGATAGCACCAAAACCGGCTTTTTCCACTTCAGCGGCAATTTCACCCAAATCGGATACCGATGAAATATATTCCACCGAGGCCTTTTCAGAAGCAAAATTTACATTGACATCTGTAACACCCATGACCTTACGCTGCAATGTCCGTTCAATATTCATGGCGCAATTGGTGCATGTCATCCCGGTTACTGCAAATTCAGTGTGTGCCGTAGGAACATTAAAACCGGCGGCTTTTATCTTGCTGACAAGATCAGAAAGGGTAACCTTCCTGGGATCAAATGTTACCGAAGCGTTTTCAGAAGCAAAATTAACAGATACGTCACCGATGCCATCCTTTTTTTTCAAGGCCCGCTCAATGTTCATGGCACAGTTGGCGCAAGTCATTCCCGAAACCGGTATGGTGATTTTTTTATCGCTCATTTTTTTAATCGGCAGGATAGTTGATTTCCTTCAGCTTATCTTTGATCATGTCCATTGTGGCGGGATTTTCCCATTCGATGATGACGGTTTTATCACCGGGGTCCCCATCAACAGATTTGATGCCCTCGATTTCAATCAGTTCATTTTTGATTGAATTAACACAGTGCCCGCAAGAAATGTTCGGAATTTTCAACGTGGTTTTTTCCATTTCAGAATCCCTCCATTTATTATCAGTGCGTCTCTTTATAACCAGAATCTCAAAGTCAGCAAAGAATATATCTTGTTCTAAAATGTGTCAAATTTTAAAGTGCAGAAAATCATTCGCGAAACCGGAGTGCGAAAATTGTACTTTCGCCTAACCGGCTGCAAGCCGGTTCACCTGAAAAACAGATCTTTCAATCAAAAACACGCATACGTTGCGCGAATAAATCCACACCGGCAAAAGCCCCTGTTTTGTAAAAAGTTGTACTTAAATGAATTGATGAATTTGGCAAGCATAGAAGAAAAGATTATTATTTATCGCACATCTCCGACCGATAACGCAGCCAAAAACTTTTTCTGGAAAGCTATAGTAAAGTAAAAAGATGATTGCAAACGTTCCCCACTTTGGAAAACTGGTTTTTACCCACACATGACACAGTGGGGGGGAAACTCATGGAAACCCGTATAGCGGAAAAGTTATCTGGTGTTTTTGAAAAGCCGGATTTCCCGGAGGGAAAAGGTTATCTAGCCGGTGGCTTTTAGCCACCGGTTCAGGTTATGATTTTTAAGTCCCGGAGGGACGATGTAACAATCCTTGTTTTCATTTGGCAGATGCCTATTCACCCTAAAGCCCAAGCGTCCTATTATCGACCTAACTAAACATCGTCCCTTCGGGACTTATTTTTGATGGGTATTTCTCCGGTGGTTAAAAACCACCGGCTAGATAACCTCACC
>SKZT01000096.1 GCA_007127235.1 Desulfobacteraceae bacterium | reverse complement strand
GCCTAACTGCATTTGAATATATTTGATGTTTTCGCCCTGCTCAATCAACATCGATGCAAAGCTGTGGCGAACATCGTGAAATCGGATTCTTTCAATTCCGGCTTTTTTCAATGCCGGATTGAAATGCCGGTCCACCATGTTGTTATGGTTAATCGGCCCTCCGGTTTCATTTGGAAAAACGAGATTCAATTCACATGGGGGACAAGCAAGCTTCCATTTTTTCAAATCATTGTACATAGAAGGCCCAACGTCAATATTTCTTCGTGACTGTGCGGTCTTTGGTTCATACCATTTCCCATTATTAAACGTGCGCCGAATTTTGACATTAATTATTATTTAACCTATGGGCAAAGTCTTTAATCGGGAAAAAGCCATTGAAAAAATAAAAACCAAAGAGGATAAATTAGGCATAACCAGATCTTCTGAAAAGCCTTATAAAAAAAGGCCTCATAGGCAATAAGATTTTTTTCGTGATAATTTTAAGGCAGATAGGCCAATTCCAGTTGCTACAATATGCACATTGCGGATTAGTTGTATCAAAAGGGGCAGTCCAAGTCGTGCCAGCACAAAAAACAAAGGTAGCCACATTTGTCGGCACACTTCCAGAAAGAGGTTCATGACCTTCATAAAGTTCATAGAGCCTTTAACAGAAGGGCTTTTGGCACTATGAAGGTTGAAACGCGATGTTCATAACCTTCACATGGAATTCCAAGGACATGAAGGGAAAAGCAGAAAAAACAAAAATTTTCCAATCCGATCGTTTTTGGAAATTGAAAGGAACGAATCGGATTCCTGCCCTTGAGTTAACAAGAATCCATAAATCGCAGGTTCAAGTTTGCCGGGCGTACCAGTAAAATCAAACCAAGGGGTTAACCGATAGCGATCACCCCTTTTTTTGTAAAAATCGAAAAGGAACACCAAAAGAACACCAAAAATTTTAAAAACTCGTAAACCCCCATCATTCGTGCCTTTGAGTGGACTTTGAACAAGCAAAAGAAAAAAAACAGGCCTGAAGGCCTCTGTGCATAGGCATTTCAGAATAAAAAGAACCGATTAACATCCGAGAAAGGTTTTTTCCGGATCAAGCTTTAATATTCTTCCTTGCATCGAAACTATAGAGCTACTATAAAAGGGAACCAATAACTTTTGAATTTCAAAAGAATTAAAAAATTTGGACCTTATTGCCTCGTTCCATTTCCATTTTGCCAAATTGACCTTCACCTGTATATTGGTATTTCTGATCTGTTAACCAATCATCTTGATAGCCGTATTCTTCACCTTGTGGTGAACTGAACAAAAAAACATATGGGTGCCCAGCACAAGGTGCTATACCGCTATACTGATTTCCTCCATACTTATAATGAATATCTTTTTTTCTATTATATAGATTACCTACAATAAACATCTGATGTTAAACTTTTGAATGATCACCATTAATACTTCACACTGATTATGATACTATCGAATTTTGAACTTCCGTGTAAAACTCATTTTCAAGTGAAACTGTCACCATAAAAGCTGTCAAAATCCAAACCATCATTAACGCCGTTGCCGTGTTTAAGACATGATACCATCTTCGAAGTCATTCCGCCCTTGATTTTTTCAAGGCAAGGTAGAGAAAAGAAACACCTGCAAGGCTTATGATGAAGGGTGGAAGGATAGCTACAAAAGAGAAGGTGAATGTTTCTTGATAAAAAGCGGTGTGAAAGAAAGCGCCCAAGAGAAAAAGGGGCACCCATGCAATCTTAAAAACGTTCATTTTATCCCCCTTATTGAGGTGGCAATGCAAATTAAGTATTTGATGGCAATGTTACAATGGTTTATTGAGCTATCAATGGCATCTGGCTATACACCTGCCGTGTGCAGCGTTGCAATTTGCAATACACTGACCATTGCCTTGGCATTGAGCTATACAAATTCCTTGTCAACATAGGTCTTTACTGGCTTCAGATCATATAAAAAATGGGCAGGAAAAAGTTTTGGGTAAACTATTCACATAATTTGCCGATAAGAAAAACCAATGCAATTGCGGTAACCAGGCCGCACGTCAAATTTCTTTCACTTGCCCCCTCGGAACGCCACCCCAGGGGGCTTGCCTGTTTAGGGAAAGATTGAAAATTTGGATTTTGCTGAACACAATTATTTATTCGCCTGTATAGACGGAGCATGTTGAAAAATACAAATGATTATTGACACACCAGCTTGCTTTTGACATACATCCTGTTTAAAAAAGACTTTTTACTATCAATAAAAATAAAGTGTTAATTCCGCCTGCAGTTCTTTTATACATCGATTCCGGTGATATTTGATTTATATGCAAAACACTTCAAATTATATGGCATTGAAATAAAAACTAAACTCGCCTTTCTTCTACCGTTCGATTAATTTTCGAAAGGACCGCCATGCAAAATATCCTTAAAAGCTGCGAACCCAGAAAAGACATCCTGACCGGAACATTCAACCCTGAAATCTTTACTGCCTCACTGGCCGAAGTAATCCGGTTCTATCAGGCCAATCAGGCAGGAATGCATTCCATCTACACGGATGCAGGGCAGTTTTTCACTGAAGGCACCTATGCCACGGATGGAATGAAAACAGTGATAAATGAGGTTTTTGCACGGCTTTCCGGCGACGGAACAGCACCAGCCATTCATCGGTTGGAAACAGCTTTTGGAGGCGGAAAAACCCATACTCTGATTGCCTTTGCACATATCGGATATATAGGGGATGAATTGACTCCCCATATCAGCCATCTCATGGAACCCAAATGGATTCCCCAAAAAGGAGACGTACATGTTGTCGGCATTGCCGGAAACGAGATTCCGGTGCACAAACCCAAAGGCACAAAGCTTATCCCATACACACTTTGGGGAGAAATTGCTTATCAGATGGGCGGTGAAAAATTATACCGGCAGGTTGAAGATGATGCCACAGCTTTTGCTGCACCCGGAAAAAACTATTTGGAGTCTGTGTTTAATGGCAAAAAGGTTTTGATAATGATCGATGAGTTGGCCCTGTATTCAGCCCGCCTTGCAGCTGCCAAGGCAGACGGTAGTGAGCAGTTGGCCGCTTTTTTAATGAATCTGCATGACTATGCCCGAACCCGTTCCGGTATATCTATTCTACTCACTTTGGCCAGTACCACAGATGCATTTGCGAAACAAACCCTCCGGCTTGCCAAATTGCTTTCCAGCATTACCGGAAAGAAAATAGATTCCCATGATTCATACCTGCCACCTGGACCTTCGGGATGCCAGAACCACCAATGAAATCATCGGACGCTCAGGAAGCGGCGATCTGCTTCCTGTACTCAACGCCGATATCGGAGGTGCAGATACTGCCGGCATTATCGGCGCAAGAAGCAATGCTGAGCTGGCAGACCGGAAAAATCCGCATCCTGTGGGATGGAGGATGTATGAGTATACCTGGAAAACGGTCTTTTTACACAGCCTGGTTGGACGTGCTCAAGGTCTTGGATC
>SKZT01000140.1 GCA_007127235.1 Desulfobacteraceae bacterium | reverse complement strand
CTATCCTGTTCGGTTACTTCATTGTATATACTGCGCAACGACAATATGACTTGAGTGTAACCTGTTTGTGTGAAATCCGATTTTTCTGTAGGTGCGAATTCATTCGCACTTTTAATCCGGCACGGATTTACAAAAAATTCTTTAGAGGTCCCCATCAACTTTTTCCCTTGGAGAACGGGCATAGACACTAATGGACAGAGGGGTTCACATTGTGCGAATGAATTCGCACCTACAATTGAGCACAAGTCTTTTCACACAAACAGGTTACACTCATATGACTTCGGTGATAAGCCGACTGTCGCTCTGCTCAAGGTAGTAATTTTTAATGTCTTCGGCGTGTTTTTCATTCAACCGTCGCTGATGCCCGATCACTTGTCCGGGTTCGGCACCATCACTCAGCTTATAGGAAATCGAGATAGCCGCCAGATCAATCAAATCGGCAAAACCGCGGATGATTTTGGATATTCCCAATACGCCTTCTGCGAAATAGCCTTCAAATTCGATCGTTTGGCTTGCCGGAGGCATATCAAGTATCCTCCACTGATTTTACGCCGAGGATCATTTTTTTTGATTATAACGGATTTGGGGGTAAAAATTATTTCTGAATAAAAATATATCGTCCCTAACGGGACTTGATATTTATAGCAACACCATTTCCTATGATTTCAAGAGTCCCGTAGGGACGAAATATAAAAAAGACCGTTATAATTATAATAATTTTCACACCCCCAAATCCATTATAACCAGAATATTTCTTTCCTGTCCAAGGATTCTGAAAGTATTTACTCCTATTTGATCATTTATTCTGGTAACCTACAACAGGTCCCAGGCAGACCCTTAGGTCCTGCAGTCGTAACTGGTATAGCAGAGTCGTGGTTGCAGCTTACGCAGAGCATGGGTGCGAGAAAAAAATGCAAAAGCAGAGCTTTTGCACTCCTTCAACAAATCACGCCTCGCCCCCAAAGCCTTTACAATCAGTAATTTTTCACACAGGTTCTCCCACTACACGAAATAAAAAAGGGATTGGCTCTTTCGGACCAACCCCTTGAACTTTTTGGCTCCCCAGCACGGACTCGAACCGCGGACTCGATGGTTAACAGCCATCTGCTCTACCGACTGAGCTACTGGGGATCATTTATGTAAAAGATTTTATTAGATGAAAAAATTAAAAATGTCAATGAAAAAATCAAAGTTTTGCAAAATGGTTGATTATCATGCCTTAAGAAATGAGGATATGGTTTTTTGGGCACTTCTTCGGGCTGATGTTGGCTGAAAAAAATGATCCCCGTCAATGACCTCGAACCGGGTCAGTGGGCAGATTTTTAGAATCTCATTTTCATAATGGAAACGATGTTTTGAATAAATATTTAAAACCGGATCCCTTTTGGCGTACAGGCATAAAACCGGTGTTTGTTGCAGCAAGGTTCTTTTGAGTGGTGCAAATAAAAAAAATTCAAAAATCACGTCTCTCAGATGGGTTCTTTCACGTTTGAGCACACCAAACGAGTGTTTGTCCTTGGCTATGTCGGGGAAAAGAAATTCCGTATATTTTCTGATGGCCTCGGTGATATTTTTTTTCAGGGTTTTTCTCAACGACAGCTTGCGGTAATAACTGATAAAGGATTTGATTACGGCAAATGGTTTAAGATCGGTAAGCGGATTGATCAGCACAATACGGGAAAAGGGTTCACCCAGGCTGTTAGCGGCATAGAGCAGTGGCATGGCCGAATAGCAGCCGGCAACTCCAAAAAGGGGAACTTGCATATCCCGGGAGGTTTTTCTGGCTTCCTCGGCCATGATTAAAGTGTTTTCAATGCTTGTTTTCAGGGAGAACTTATCTGTTGATTTTCCATGGCCTGAATAATTAAAGGAAACAATATCCAGATTCAGGCGGGCCAGCCATCGGAAGAGATTCAATTGCTGGGCAAAACTTCCGCCAATCAGCGGTGGAACAAAGACCACACCCCTGGATATATCGGCATTCAGCCTTGCCCATTCAATCTTGCGGTCTTTTGGATCGAATCGAAATCCTCTTTCTATTCGTGTTCCCATATTCATACTTCTATGGTGTGGTTTTCATCTTTTCCTTCATTTACGGATAGCGAACATCATTTTCGCTGGAATCCACCTCCTTTGGAAATTCGGTGAAAGGAAAAGGTTTGATATTTTCATTTAAGGTCATATATCTTAGCACCTTATAAGCATAGGTGGAAACTTTATTGGAAAATTCCCTGACCGGCTCGTTGTGCTTTTTGGTTATAAAGAGATATACATATTGAAAAATTACTGTTACCTGAACAATGGTTTTAATAATTTCGAAAACAATTAAAAATAAGATGGTAAAAAGAAGGCGAACGGCAATTTGTATCCGACTGGTTTCATAGGGCAGTTGTTGCATGGTCACTCCTCAAATGCTGCTGTATTTATAAAGGTTTGAAATATTCAATGGATGGAAAATCCAAGAGCCGGTTTGTCAAGTCATCAGGAGCAAAGGGTAAATTAGAAAAAATTTTGTATTCCAATTTGATGGTTCTTTTCCAAAGTTGGGTGATTTTGTCTCGATGTTCGGTAATTTTTCCATAATGCTCCAGGATGTATTCCATGCGCTGATTAAACGATACGATTTTATCGTGAAGCACTCTTTTATCGGCATAGTTGACAATCTCAGCCTCATGAGGAAATCCATTGAAATTATCATAGTTTTTCAAGCTTACATGTTGAGCGATGATATCGCCAACTTCGGGAAAATTCAGGTCTCGCAGCAATTGTCCGCCGGTTTGCGCATGGTTTTCGCCGGTCTTAAAACTCCGGGTTTTGGTGATATCATGCAGCAAGGCGGCTGCAAAAACCAATTGTCGATTCAACGGTGCGTTTTTAACCATCAACTGCTCTGTTATAAGCAATGCCACCCGACTGACCTGAATGGAGTGGTGGGCAATATGCTCCAGCATTTCCATTTCCCGGATCAACTCGAAACATTCTTTTTTTGTCGGTATTCTCATTGGTGTTATCCTCACATTAAAGGTATATTTTATCAAACAATGCGGTAAAATACCATATCAATGTCATTGCCAGTCACCTTAAGGATTATTTAAAGGAAATTCATTAATGAAAATTTTATTGATTTATCCCAGTTTTCTGGAAGAGCGAATTGATAAAGAAGATATCGAGGCGGTTCCGATTGGTTTGTTTTATATTGGGGCGGTCTTAAAGGATAGTGGCTACGATGTGGAAATATTAAACTGGCATGACATTCACAAGTCGCCTGAGAAAATCAGGGAGGTTTTGGTTTCTAAAAATCCGGATGTTATCGGATTTTCCATTGTTCATGCAAACCGTTGGGGAGGCATTGAAATTGCTCGCATTGCCAGACAACTGAATTCCGGTGTGAAAATTGTGTTTGGAGGAATCGGTGCCACTTTTTTGTTCGAGCATCTTCTGAGCAATTTTGAAGAGATCGATTTTTGTGTACTTGGTGAGG
>SKZT01000173.1 GCA_007127235.1 Desulfobacteraceae bacterium | reverse complement strand
CCGAAAGACTCCAGGTATTTGGTCACAATGATACGGCTATCCTCACAATCGTCAACGACCAGCACATGAAGAAATTTTAGCTCGTCAGGCGGCACAAATGCCCTTGCAGGCTCGTGAAGGGCCCGTTGCAACTTCACGGTAAAATTGAACGTACTGCCCTTGCCGGGTTCGCTTTCCACCCAAATCCGTCCATCCATCATATCCACAAGACGTTTGCATATGCTCAGTCCCAAACCCGTACCCTCAAAGTGGCGGGTGTCGGAGGCATCGGCCTGGGTAAAGGGCTGGAACAACTTTTTCTGATATTCTTTGGAAATACCTACCCCCGTGTCTTTAACCCACATGTTCAGCTCAACATTATCGGTTGACAAGGTGGAAGCTTTTGCACCGATAAGAATAAATCCTCCTTTCTTGGTAAACTTAACCGAGTTTCCCACCAGGTTTGTCAATATCTGCTGCAGGCGCATGGGGTCACCGATAAGCGCCCGGGGAAGTTGCGGATCCATATGCACCAGAAGTTCGATCCTTTTGGCTGAAGCACTGTTGAAAAAAAGCTCCACCACCCGGTCCACGATTTCATCCAGCATAAACGTACGCGAATCGATGTTGAGTTTTCCCGCCTCTATCTTTGAAAAATCCAGGATGTCGTTGATCAGCCCCAGTAGCGAATGCGCGCTGGTCATGATGATTTTTACGTATTTGCTGACTTTGGGGGGAAGCTGTTCATTCATGGCCAGTTCCGCTGCAGCAATCACGCCGTTCATGGGCGTTCGGATTTCATGGCTCATATTGGCGAGAAACTCGCTTTTCGCTTTGGTGGCTTCCTCGGCAGCCTTTTTGGCAACCTTCAATTCCTCATCGGTCTTACGACGCTGTTCCACTTCCTCAGCAAGTCTTCTTTTGGACTCCTCGATATGGTCGTTTTGCCTCAGAACGACTCCTGTAAAAGCGGTCAGCAGAACAAAGGCCACACCCAGAAACACGAACCAATGCCAATACTCCTGGAAAACTTGTTGTGGCGTAATTTTTCCCAAATCCTGATAGGGTTCCAGTTTAAGATAACGAAGAAGTTCATGAACCGTCTGGTAGTCTCTCGGAATGGTCCAGCCAGAATGTTCGCTCGCTATCGCCGCCTTTGAATCAGGGGGCATTTGGAGCAAAGCTACCGTGACCATCACTGCAAGTTCCTCTGAAGCAACCGGAAGTCTGGCCAAGGCCCATTCGGGATATAGACGTGTTGAGCGAAGAAATGGAAAATCGGGATTATCGTCCCCGGGCCATTTGAAGACGACAAAATCATCTATATTGATCTTCCCTTCGGCCGCCATCCGCTCCAGATTGTCAGTGCGCACGCTTCCAGCATCCACAAGGCCGTCTCGCACCGCAAAAACAACACTGTCGTGATCACCAGCGAACTGAAGACTGTAAAAATGGTAATGGGGATCGACACCACGCTCTTTCAGCTCCCGCCAGACGCTTATCCAGCCTCCAAGGGAATGCTCGTCGGTAGCCATGAAGCTTTTTCCTATAAGGTCCTCTATACCACGGATGTCATCCCGGTCTTTCCGCCAAAAAATCACACCCCCAAACTGGATGATAGCTGAATCCATAAATCGATTTTTCAAAGTGGCGATACGAATGGCCCCATACCACTTTTCTATGGCGGCATAGTAAGCTGGATTGGTCAGAACAAAGTCGATCTCCATGTTTTCCACAGCCGGGTAGATTTCATCATAGCCCAAAGGAACAATTTCAAAGAAAAAACCGTCTATTTTACCGGAGAGGTAATCTGCGGTGGGACTCCATTGCACAAGGCATTGTTCGACGCCCCTTTTGGCGAGCACACCGATTTTAATTATTTCGGATTCCCCGGTTTTAATTTTCTCGGGTTCCCCGGCGATAACGAGATATCCCGGTATTATGGTTATGATCCAAAAGATCAGAAAAAACATCAAAATAAAAAGCTTTTGAATGCGAAAGGTATTCATTGCCTGAACAAACATACTAGCAGCCTCGCAAAAGTTTGCAAAATGCGAAAAAACTTAACTAGGCCATGGATGGGCACTTGGGCATTTAATAATTGCCAATGTCCGCTGAAAATTCATCGCAATAGCCACAGGAAAGCTCCGTAATTAAAATATAAGACCAGTTTATTTCCAAACCTTATTATATATTATAATTCTCGGTTTTTTTCCGGAAAAATTCAAGGAAAAACTTCATTCGAAGGCATATGCGCATACTCTCCTTCTAAGCTCTCCCTAATTAAGATTATTGACATCGAAGGTGCTTTTTGCAATACTCTATCTTCAATGACATTGACTCTATCTTAATCTTTAAAAAACATCTTATTTTATTTGACCTAATCTCAGCAATTTTTTCTGTAAATATAGGTCATTCCGGGTCTCCGCTTCGCTGCGCCTGAAATGACGACTGTTACAAAGTGTCGGGTTAAAAAAACTTGAACATTGAGTTTCAGGTCCGGGTTTCATGAAAAAAATAGAGGAAACTTAAGAATGAATATGCGAAAAAACCGGAAAGAGAGCCTGAGGGGCACGGTGGTGTCCGTGCGTGGCAGTGTCATAGATGCTCATTTTTCCGACGGTCTTCCTTTTATCAATAATATTCTCAGAACCGGAGAAAACCAGGAGATGGTCATTGAAGTGATCACCCACCTGGATTCCCGGACCATTCGGGGTATCGGCCTGACCGCCACCGGCGGGCTGGCACAAGGAAGTCCCATTATCGATACCGGTTACCCCCTTCAGGTGCCCGTGGGAAAAGAGCTTATGGGGCGCATGTTCAATGTATTCGGGGAAACCATCGATCGGGGAAACCCCTTGCCGAAAATGGAAAAGCGATCCATTCATCAACCCCCGCCCGACCTGGCCCGGCAATCCATTTCCTCGGAAGTTTTCGAAACCGGAATCAAGGTGATCGATGTTTTATCTCCTCTGGAACGCGGCGGAAAAGGAGGCATGTTCGGCGGCGCAGGAGTGGGCAAAACAGTGCTGATCATGGAAATGATCAACAACATGGTATCCCAGCACGAAGGCGCCAGCTTTTTTTGCGGCATCGGAGAACGTTCCCGGGAGGGAGAAGAACTCTATCGGGAAATGAAGGAAGCAGGGGTTTTAAACAACACCGTGATGATTTTCGGTCAGATGAACGAGCCGCCCGGGGCCCGTTTTCGGGTCGGGCATGCAGCACTCACCATGGCTGAATATTTTCGGGATGACGCCCGGCAGGATGTGCTTTTACTTATCGACAATATTTTTCGGTTTATTCAGGCGGGAATGGAGGTTTCGGGATTAATGGGCCAGCTGCCGTCCCGACTCGGCTACCAGCCGACTTTGGGAACAGAACTGGCGGAACTCGAAGAACGCATCTGCAACACAAACACAGGGGCCATTACCTCCATACAAGCCGTATATGTTCCGGCGGATGATTTTACGGATCCTTCGGCTGTTCATACTTTCGGCCATCTCTCCTCATCCATTGTTCTTTCCCGTAAAAAGGCCAGCCAGGGCCTTTATCCTGCGGTGGACCCACTGGAATCGGGCTCGAGCATGCTGGTTCCCCACATTGTGGGAGAACGACATTACCGGATTGCCCAGGAGATGCGAAGGACACTGGCGGAATACGAAGATCTCAAAGATATCATCGCCATGCTGGGGATGGAAGAGCTTTCCCGCGACGACAAGGCAACCGTCCGGCGGGCACGCAGACTCGAACGTTTTTTAACCCAGCCATTTCTCGTAACCGAACAGTTTACCGGGTATAAAGGAAAAATCGTCAGCCTTGCGGATGCCCTGGACGGTTGCGATCGTATTCTCAACGATGAGTTTTCCGATTATTCGGAACGGGCGCTTTATATGATCGGCGCCATTGATGAAGCCAAAACCGGCGAGGCACAATAATGAACATGAATCTCAAAATTCTTCTTCCCGAAAAAATCCTTACGGATCAACCGGTGACCAAGATTAATGCCGAAGCCCCCAACGGGGCATTCTGCCTGCTTCCGAAACATATTGATTTTGTTTCGGCCTTGAGCCCCGGGATATTCTATTACACCGATACCGGAGGAAATGATATTTACCTTGCCATTGATGAGGGAACCCTGGTTAAAAAAGGGTCGGAGGTTTTCGTTTCCACCCGGCGCGCGGTCAAGGGCCCTGATCTTGAAAAATTGCATGAAACAGTGGAACAAGAATTTAAAGTGCTGGATGACCGCGAAAAGATGGTCCGGTCTGCAACAGCCAAAATCGAGGCTAATTTTGTGAGAAGATTTCTGGAAATTCAGGGTATTAAATAGATGACTACCGAAAATAGAGATAAAAAAAAAATCGATAAGAATTTCACCAAAAAAATCGTTTCCAAACAGAACCGTAAATTAAAGGCAAGACAGGAAAAAAATCAGAGTGTCTGGTTCGGTCTGGGCATGCTCGGCCTGGTAGGTTGGTCGGTGGCAATTCCCACCCTTATCGGTATAGTAATAGGGATATGGATCGACAAAACTTGGCCCAGCAGATATTCATGGACCCTGATGATGCTTTTGATGGGTCTTATTCTGGGATGTTTCAACGCCTGGTTCTGGGTGAAACGGGAAAGCGACTGGGATGACTGATATGGGTCTTGAGTTAAATGAACTGCTCGTTGCCCTTATTTTAGGTGGGGGCATCGGCCTGTTTCACTTTGGAGGGCTATGGTATACAATTCGCCGAATGAACGATGTACAAAATCCGGAATACCAATTTATTCTCAGTTTTTTTCTGCGGACGGCAATTTCAATCGGCCTTTTTTACTATATTTCCGACGGTCGCTGGGAGAAAATTCTGGCAGCTCTGACCGGTTTTCTGATCATCAGATATGTTATGGTCCGCAAAATCGGTGTGACTCCAAAATCATCAGCATCCCGCAGTGAGGACAACATCCATGGATATTAGAACCATATCACCGGACGAAGTTATCTACTGGGAATGGGGGCCGTTTTCACTAAACGCCACCATCGCATTTACGTGGGGGGTAATGGCCCTTTTGGTCATCGGATCATGGCTCATTACCCGGCGTCTCACATCTGAGGTTACAATCCCGCGATGGCAGAATTTTCTTGAGATGGTCGTCACGTATATCCGGGATGAAATCCGGGATGTCACTCAGGAGAAACCTGAAATGTATCTAACACTTATCGCTTCGTTGTTTTTGTTCATAGGAACCTGTAACTTTCTGATGTTTATACCCGGTTTCATACCTCCTACTGCTTCGCTGTCCACAACAGGTGCACTGGCCATCTGCGTATTTGTCGCCGTTCCGGTCTACGGCATTCGAAAAAGGGGACTTTTCGGCTATCTGAAACTCTATGCTCAGCCGTCAATCTTTATGCTTCCCTTCAATATCATCGGTGAACTGTCGCGAACCCTTGCCCTGGCAGTCCGGTTGTTCGGAAACATCATGAGCGGCACCAAAATCGTTGCTATCCTGCTTCTCATCGTTCCTTTCGTTTTCCCCGTTTTGATGCAGCTCCTGGGCCTGCTCACCGGCATGATCCAAGCTTACATTTTCGCAATTTTGGCCATCGTCTATATCGCGTCGGCCACACGAGCACACCAACAGCATCAACATGAAAAGAATCATCATGAAACAGGTTAAGATGCGTGCCAATTATTTATTGTTACTCGATGATCGAGTGTTACGCACCTGATGAAATTCATCAAAAAAAATAAAGGAGGTAAATTCGCAAATGGATATGATCACTTTAATCGGCATGGCTTCTGTAATCGGTGCGGCAGTGTGCATCGGTCTTGGTGCAATCGGGCCGGGACTTGGTCAGGGAAGGGCCGTGGCTCAGGCCCTGACTTCCATTGCCCAGCAACCTGATGAGCGCAACGCCATCACACGAACTCTTTTTGTGGGGCTCGCAATGATTGAATCCGCGGCCATCTATTGTTTTGTGGTTTCCATGATTCTGCTTTTCGCCAATCCCTTTTGGAATTATGCCATTGAAAACGCCGGAGGATAATCCATGTTGATCGATTGGACAACCGTCATTGCGCAGGTCGTCAATTTTATGATCCTGCTTTTCCTGTTGAAATATCTTTTGTACAACCGGATTATCAGAGCCATGGACAAGCGGGAGGAACGAATACAGTCGCGCCTGGAGGATGCCGAGCGCAAGTGGCAGGAAGCCGAACATGAGATGGCCGAGTTTGAGGAAAAAAACCGGGAATTAGACCAGCAGCGCGAGGAGTACTTAAACGAGGCCAGAAACGAGGCAGAATCCTACAAAAATGAATTGATTCAGGAGGCCCGGCAAGAAGTGGAATCGCTTCAAAAGCGTTGGCATCAATCAATTGAGCAGGAAAAGAAATCCTTCGTGGCGGAACTTCGCAGACTGGCGGCCAGGCAAGTCTACGATATCTGCCGGCGAGCCTTGTCCGAACTGTCCGACACCGATATTCAGGACCGGACCGTGCAGGTTTTTCTCGACCGTTTAAAACACATGGAAAAAGATCAAAAATCGGATCTTTTATCCGTAGAGGGGCCCATGGTGATTAAAAGCGGATATGAGCTGCCCGGAGATAAACGGGAAAATATCGAAAGTGTTCTACAGGAAATGACGGAGAGTTTTCCGGAAATTTCTTATGAAACCGACCCGGATCTGATCCTGGGCATCGAGATTAAACGACGGGACAAAAAAGTTGCCTGGAGCCTGGAAAACTATCTTTTTCATCTTGAAAGAAAAACACTTTCGGCCTTTGAAAAAGAGATTAAAAAGCATAAACAGAGCGATGCGGTAAATCAATAGCAGGAGAGATATGTTGCAATACCAAAGTGAGGATCTCAAAGACCTCCTGACGGATACTTTCGATACCATGGATCGGGTGGCCGGAGAACAACAACCGCGGCTTGAAATTGTGCAAGTCGGCGATGTGGCCTACGTGGGTCCGGGGATTGCACGGGTGACCGGACTTTCAGGGATAAAATCCGATGAAATCCTGTATTTTTCCGGAGCGGTTGAGGGGATGGCTTTCAATTTGGACCGGGATGAGATCGGTGTTATCCTCATGGAAGAAAGCGAAAAAATCAGAGCAGGCACCGAAGTATGGCGCACCAATCGGGTAATGAATGTGCCGGTGGGAGAATCTTTGCTGGGACGAGTCCTGAATCCACGGGCACAACCCCTGGATGGTCTCGGTTTAATATCAGGCGAAGATCAGTGGCCTGTGGAAAGGCCTGCTGCTGAAATCATGGACCGCGCTCCGGTTACGGTGCCTCTTCAGACCGGACTCAAAGTGGTGGATGCTTTGATTCCCATCGGAAGAGGACAGCGAGAGCTGATTTTGGGTGACCGTCAGACAGGAAAAACCGCCATCGCCGTGGATACCATCATCAATCAGCAGGACACCAATGTTATCTGTATCTACTGTGGCATCGGAAAGCGCAGTTCCGCAGCAGCCAAGGTTATTGCGGACTTGCATGCAAGCAGTGCCATGGACTATTCCATTGTCATGTTCGCCACTGAAGAAGACCCGCCGGGGCTCCAATTCATCGCCCCTTATGCGGCGATGACCATGGCCGAATATTTTATGGAAAGCGGTCGGGATGTACTGGTGGTGTTCGACGATCTTACCCGCCATGCCCGAGCTTACCGGGAGCTGTCGCTGCTGCTTCGGCGGCCGCCCGGAAGGGAAGCTTTCCCGGGGGATATCTTCTATGTTCACTCCCGCCTTCTGGAACGTTCCACTCATCTGCGGGAAAAACTCGGCGGAGGATCCATCACCGCGCTGCCGATCATTGAGACCGAGGCTCAGAACATCTCGGCTTATATTCCCACCAATCTCATTTCTATCACCGACGGCCAGATTTACCTCTCCCCCGATCTCCACCGAAAGGGACATATGCCGGCCGTAGATGTGGGCAAATCGGTCTCCCGTGTAGGAGGTAAAGCACAATTGTCCGCCTATCGGCTGGTGGCGGGAGATCTAAGACTATCTTACTCCCAGTTCGAAGAACTGGAATCATTTGCCCGCTTCGGCACCCGGATCGATGAAGATACCCGCAAAACCCTGGAACGGGGGCGAAGGGTACGGGAAGTTCTTAAACAGCCTCAATACCAGCCGCTTCCGGTTGCAGACCAGATTGTCGTTTTGCTGGCGGTCAATGAAGGCCTTTTCGACAACATTCCCATTAAAGAAATTTTGGAGGCGTCTAAAAAAATTCAGGATCGAATAAAGGCAGAACACCCCAAACAAATTCAGGGCATCGAATCCGGAGAAACGCTCGAAGATGACGATATCCAGGTGCTCCTGTCAACCGCCCGAAAGGCCCTGGAACAAAGTTCGGAACCGGGGGAAACGCAATCGGGGCAAAGCCTAGTAACTGACGAAAAAACAGAGAGGGAAACAGGCGAAAATGCAGACAATTCAGAACCTGAAGCGCAAGATCGATAGCACCGGGGATCTTCAGTCCGTGGTCAAGACCATGAAATCTCTGGCTGCAGTTAGTATCCGACAATACGAACAAGCCGCCCAGGCGTTGGAAGATTATTACCGAACCGTTGAACTGGGGTTTCAGGTTGTACTTCGGGAACAATTCAGGACCCAGCTGACCATTAAAGCCGCCCCGGCAGGACGAATCGCAGCGGTTGTTTTCGGTTCCGACCAGGGGATGGCCGGTTCGCTCAACGAACAGATTGTCACTCACGCCGTCGAATTTTTGGAAAATGAATCTGGAGGAAAAGAACCACCGGTTATACTGGCAGTTGGAGAACGGGCATTCGGCAATCTCGAGGACGCCGGGCTGCCAGTTTCCGACACCTTCAATCTTCCTGGTTCTGTATCCGGCATTACCCCCTATGTTCAAAAAATCGTGATGCGCATCGAAACCTGGCAAGAGCAATTTGGGGTAAACCAGGTTCTGCTGTTCCATAACCGGCACACCTCCCAGGCAAGCTTTCGTCCCCACACAGTCCGGCTTCTGCCTCTTGACAGGAAGTGGCTGGAACGTCTCAAAAAAAAGAAATGGCGCTCACGATCCCTGCCGACTTTTACCATGGAACCGGAAATTCTCTTTTCCGCACTCATCCGGGAATACCTCTTTGTTTCAATCTTTCGTGCCTTTGTGGAATCTCTCGCCAGTGAGAACGCCAGCCGGTTGGCCTCAATGCAGGGTGCGGAAAAAAACATCGATGAGCGACTGGGCGAACTCACCAACCAATACCACCAACAGCGGCAGATGTCCATCACCGAGGAACTTTTGGACATCGTGTCAGGCTTCGAGGCAATGAAAGAGTGATTTCAAGTACTAAACATGAAAGGGCCAGAAAATTGGAATCAGATAGGAACACAGCAGCCAGAATATGATATTCAGAGGAGCGCCTGCTTTTGTGTAGTCCTTGAACTTGTAGTGGCCTGGACCGTAAACAAGGGTATTGGTTTGATATCCCATAGGTGTCATAAAACTGAGGGAAGCAGCAAAGGTAACGGCAAAAATCATGGGCCTGGCACTGACACCTAAAGTCTCGGCCGCCTTTATTACTACAGGTGTTAAAAGCGTTGCGGTAGCCTGATTGGAAATCATTTCAGTCAATAAGACCGTTACAAGAAAAAATGCGGATAGGACAACCTGAGGTCCCAGATCCGCAAGAAAATATAAAATAAAGCTTGAAATCATTTCGGCAGCTCCCGTTTTGTCCATGGCAATGCCTAAAGGGATTATACCCGCCAGTAAAAACAGGACCTTCCAGTTTATCGCCCTGGGAATATCATCACTTCTGATACAACCTGCCAGAACCATCAAAACCGCTCCGCTCAAAGCACTGACGACGATTGGAACCAATCCTGCGGCTGCACTGAGAACCACTGCAGGAACTATCGCCAACACAATAGGCATTTTTTCTTTTCGATATCGCCGTACCATGACATCGTTTACCACCACAAAAGACGGCTCTGTTTTAAGGTTGTCCACCTGGTCATAGCTCATGGACAACAAAAGGATATCACCCCCCGATAACTGAATTTCTCCAAGATTTTTATGTTGTATTTTTTCATTGCTCCGGATGCCGATTACAATGGCCCCGTATCTTAAAAAAAAGTGGATATCTTTGATTTTCTTTGATGCCAGCGATGATTCCGGAGCAATAACCGCTTCCACCAGTGCAAAATTTCCCTCCTCCAAGTCTACATCACGCCATTTTTTATCGGTTTTTACCTTGACCTTTTTCTGCTCGGCAAACCGCGCTAGCTGGTCTGCATTGCCTCTGAGCCGAAGCACATCACCTTCCCGAATTTTTGTTATGGCCCGGAAAGATTCCGGCACTCTACCCTTCCGAAACAAGCTGACCACTTCAATATCATCATCTTCCTCCGACAGCATTTCCCTGATGGTTTTTCCAATGTATTCAAAATCCTTTTCAACGACAATTTCCGATAGAAATTGATTTACCTTAAAACTTTCACTGAGTTCCTCAACCTCTCTTCTTGCAGGAATAATTCGTATTCCTGCCGTTAAAATATAGAGGAAACCGGCACAGAGGATAATTATCCCCAAATTTGTCATTTCAAACATGCCGATGGGTTCCAGCCCTCTTTCCTGGGCAATGGAACTTACCAGAATATTGGTTGAAGTTCCGATAAGGGTACAAACCCCGCCGAACATGGAAGCAAACGATATGGGCATCAGCATCTTGGACGGACTGACACCCATGTCTTTCGCTATTTTCATAATAACAGGGATAAAAATGACCACGGCCGCCGTATTGTTAATTATCGCCGATATAAAAGCAAGAACTCCCATGAGAATAAACAGTGTCGGATAAAAACCAAAACGTGTCAGACTGGTAAGATACCCGGTTATGGCATCCAGAACACCGGTTTTTCTGACACCCTCACTGATAATAAACATGGCTCCGATTGTAACGGTTGCCGGATGTCCGAAACCGGATAACCCCTCGGCCGGCGATAAAATTCCGGTAACCAAAAGAAGGGCGGTTATGGACATGGCCACAATATCGAACGAAACCACCTCAGTGGCAAAAAGCACCATAGCCAGAACAATCAATGAAAACACAAAAAGAATTTCAGGGGTCATTTAGATCTCCATTAATGCTTTCCTGGCTGTCCATTCACCTAACCCTGCAAACTGGAAACCGGCTCCTGGAGCATGATGACAGGGGCCTTCCCCAAACAGAAGCTCCCTTCTTAACCTATCAAAAGAGTATAAACATTAATATGGGGTTTATATTGTATTTATATCCGCACCCTAAATAAAATAAAAACCCGCGAGACCGGAGTGCAAAAGTCGCACTTTCACAGTAATGCTGGAGTGCGAAAGTTGTACTTTCGCCTTACCGGCTGCAAGCCGGTTGTAACTTCTCAAAAAGTTCGGGTAATTGATTTAAATTGGGTTTAACCTGGGGTGATGAAAATTGTCACAAAATTGGCCTGGAAAATCCTCTGAGTTTTCTTCTGCTGCACAGTTCTTAGATATCAGGTGTCAGGTGTAAGGATATGGGAAATACAAATTGGAGATATCTGAAACCCGAAACCTGAAACCAAATTTTCTGGCACTTGATATGCGGAACAGATTCGAGATGATAAAACCGATCCCAAAACTGGGTTCATTGATCGGGTGTTTTTCAGTCAACCGGCGGAGCTTGCGGGCATTTTCAATAAAAGCATCCATGTCGATTTTTCGGGTTGAAACAGCATTTTCAATTGACACAATAATTTCACTGTTTATAGAACGCCGATTGATCTCGGCAATAGATTTAAGCCGTTCATAAAGTTCATCGGGAATATTTTTAACTGTTACAGTTGCCATAAAACCCTCCGCAGAAATTCCATAATGGAACCTCGGTAATCTGCGCCAACCCAATCATTGCCACGTCCCTTAAGGCGGCGCCACTCAATTTGTCAGTTATGTGAGTTAATAGACTGAAATTATTGATTTCGTGAATTTGCGAGAATAGTGTTAAGCTTCAAGTCGGAAATCCTGGTAAAATGGCGAAGATTTCCGGTTATTAGCTCCAAATTATGGCCTATGGCCGTGGCTGCAATCTGAATATCCGCATCGGGAAGGATTGTTCCAATTTCTTCAAGATGCGCCCGGATTTTACCAAAAACTTTCGCAATACCTATGTCGTAGGGTAAAACGGTAACAGCCGGTAGAACCCGTTGTTCTATATTGGTAAGGTGACGCTCACGATCTTGGGATCGGTAAGCGCCTTTGTAAAGTTCCCCTATTACAACGGCACTGGTAAATTGCTCTTCACGAGCAACTTTCATGATCCATTTCATATAGGCTATTGCGGGGCGTGGGCGCAAGAGTTCTGAAATTGCATCGGTATCAAAGAGGAAAGCCATTTTCAGTATTCCACGTCTGGGATATTCCGCTGCCCCTGTCGAGGAGATTCGTCCAAAATTGAAACCAATTCTTCGCTATTTTCCCAACCGCCCGCAATGCTGGCAAGTCCACTCTCTGGCCCTGCTTTTCTCAAACGCTTTAGGTGTTCGAAATCCCTGGGGCTAACAAGGGCAGCGACAGGTTTGCCGTGTCTTGTAATAAGCACAGCGGAACCCGCTTCCACTTTACGGATGCACTCTGAAAAGGTAGCTTTTGCTTCGGCCACGGATATGTTTTTTTCCATTATCAACCTCCATTTTTGACCATTATGACCATTATGACCAAAATGTCAAGGGGGCGTTTTTTCAGAAAATCCCGCTCTTTTTTTT
>SKZT01000329.1 GCA_007127235.1 Desulfobacteraceae bacterium | reverse complement strand
TTGCTGTAACAGCCGAATCCTGCTTTTTTTGCTGCCTGAGGGTTAGAGGCGGCAAGAAAATCTTTGTTATGCCGATCGTTTTCGATAATCCACCAAATCAGACCCATGGCAAAAGGACCGTTGATAAGGATTGTAGAGATAATGGGGGACATCTTGAGCTTTTCCACAGACCGGCGAAGAAAGCGTCAGCGTTTCCATGACCGGGGTATCATAAGCAATGGGCTGAAAACCCTCGTTGTAAGGATGGTAAGGATTGCCGGAAACCTTGACCAGTTTCCCATCTTTAACCAGGGTACGCATACCGCACCGGGCATTGCAACCAAGGCATGCCGTGTAGGCAACTTTTGCCCCTGAATCAAGCGGAGTGGGTGCTGCCTGCTGAACCTGACGGGGATTAAGCCAGTTCCGGGCAGCTTCAGCCCGGGTGGCACAAAAAGCCCACGCCGCCGCACCGAGTGCGGTTACTTTTACGAAAGTCCGACGGCTCAATCGAACACATTCTTTCACAATACCTTTATCATTATTGGATTGCATCAGCCCCTCTCTTTTTGATCAGATTTGTTCAGCGGAAGATAGAAAACACTTCCCTGTAAGTTCAGCTCTGGACGACTCACTTCCAGCTCTCGGCGCGAGAGATATGAACGTAGTTCTTCAGAAGGCATAGAAGTGTTACCAAAAATCAAGGCCCCAGGGGCACAGGCTTCGACACAGGCCGGAACAAGCCCCTTAGATATTCGATCAATACAAAAATCACATTTATCCGAACGATTCCCATGAATGGAATCCAGAAAACGGGCACCATAGGGGCAGGCCTCCACACAATCTCCGGAACCGTCACATTTCGCCCAGTCGGTTACCACAATTCCGTCATCTCTGCGAAAAGTAGCTTCCCGGGGACAGGCATCAACACAGGGAGCATTTTCACACTGGTTGCATAAAACAGGACAAAATTGGATCGCAGGAACCTCTGGCTCTTCACTGATGAGAATAAGGGTATTGAACTGCCTTTCCACGGTCCCGCTCTGCGCCTTGCATGCGATTACACAGGATTGGCATCCTATGCAGCGATTCAAATCTACAACCATGACCCATTGGGCTTGATTATTTTCAGACCTGACCCATTTTGGCTGCATCACAATTCCTGCAAAAGCTAACAGGCCGCTTTGGAGAAACCGGCGTTTGCTGAAAACCCGGGGCTTCAATAAGTCATGATCAACTTTGAAATGATGAAAAAAAGAAAAAATAGACATGTAACCTTCCCCCATTTTTGATTGGCGATGTATTGCACCAAGCACCCACTAAAGATTGGAGGGAAAGTTTATATTAACTATAATGTTCTGTCTAATTGAAAAAACAAATACTTAGGAAGAGTATGCATTGAGAAAGCAAATGGGGATTATTGAGAATTTACTGGTTATAACGGATTTGGGGTGACTTGCTGAAAGGAGTGCAAAAGCTGTGCTGTTGCTTTTTTTTCTCGTTGCCATGCTTTGCGTGGGAACTATTAGTATAAATTATCTCTGGTTATACGAATTTAATGACGTTTGAGGGAACTTAATATATGGCTCAATGCAACTTTCGGGGAATTTGGAACGAGGGCAGGTTTGGAACCCGCCCCTACAGGATTCCACTGTTGATATTCATGTATGCCCACATTCCTGAATCCTGTCATGGCAACCACATCCGTGGCGGTTTTCTCTTTGGTGATTCCGGCTTTGAACAGAAGCATGAATGCTTCTGCAATGTTTTGAGGTATGTCCTGCCGATATTTTGCCACCAGGTGCATGCACGGGTAACGAAAAAAATGACCGGGATGAGGATAAGTTTCAGCCCGGTCATTTCAAAAAATCTGGTTCTGTATCGGTAAAAAAGGATTTATTTTAGGTCATGTAAAATTCTTCTTTGTCAGTTTCCAGCGGCCACAGAAATATCCAAGTGGGTACCGCAAAAGGGACAGAAAGCAAAGTTGTCCCCGGCAAGCGGTTCTCTGCATTGGGGACAAAAATCAGGAGCAGGAGCAAGCTCCACGATGAGTTCGCCTTCCTTGACAGGAACCATTCGCTTATCTTCAGTGTAGTTGGCAGTTTTGAGTACCCGCTTGACTACACCATCGATCGGGGAAAGCACCGCCTTTTCCTGCTTCATGATCGACAGGTTAAAAAGTTCCTCCCCTTTTTTGACAAACCGGCCGGGACTGCCGTAAACCACCCAGAGATCACCGCTGCTGGGAGAACCTACGTGGTAAGCATTTTTCGAATCGGCCATTTCGACAACGTTCGCTGCTGGTCCGGTTGCTTCGGTTACAGGAACTTCATAGGTAATAATTTCAGTATCGAGCAAATACCGTACAATGCTGATCCCACTTCTTCGAGGTTTTGAAATATCATAGATCATCATTTTGTGGGGTTTACCCTGGCTGTCGGTAAATTCCATCTCTTGCTGAGGTTCAAGCCCTTCAAACCATACATCAAGAGGTAATTGATTGGGATCTCCATATTTTTCCTGGAATTCCATTGTTTTCAAAGCATCGCCCGGATGGTTCAGGTAAAGTACCAGTTCTTCTTCCGTGGGTATCCTTTTAAGATGCTCCTGGAGGCGCTCTCTTTCGGCTTCAATATCAATAGGATCCAGTTGATCAAGAGGTGAGCTCTCGGTGCGGTTCTTCAATGCGCTCTTGTATTCTGTACCGAAAGCACTCTGGTATACCCAGTCAGGAGGAAATCCAAGGGGAAGCCGGCCGTATTTTCCCAGAAGCAGATTTCTGAAGGCATCATTGCTGTCCCAATACAATTTAAGGCGATCTGTCCGGATTTCCTCGGAAATCTGATCTTCCGGTGTTTTAGAAACGGTTTCAAGAACATTCAACATGTGGCGGACATGACGTTCTCCTCCGCGCTTGAACGCACCGGTGACAGAAAGGAAAGCCGTATTCCAGGTAATCTGGGAACCAGGGGTAACGTCATGATAACGAACTATTTTCCGGGTACCGGCCAGAAAACGGAGCATATAAGGAAGCAGACGGATATAGCCCTGCTTCATGGCACCTTCCTGGGATGACGACGTAGCGCCGCCGGGCATGCCATGCTCCACCACGTCATAGTCAATGCCTTTGAAGTAGGGAGAGCAGTATTTGTCATAATATGGCATAATCTGCTTCAACAAAAATCCACATTGCCGGATTTGATCCTTTTCCAATAGCGATTTCAACCCTAATTCATCTTTTATATATGCCTCGGTGGAAAGCACTTCACCCTGACCGTACCACCTTACTGCGGCACCAATAGCCGTATCGACAATGTGAGCTCCTGCCTGGACTGCTGCTGCAACCGCCGGCACAAACAAACCATCAGTGAAATGGCGGTGATAGTGAATTACCAGTTCCGGATATTTAAGACGAATGGCCTCTACCAGTTCCCGGATGAAACGAGGCGGGCATACACCCGCCATGTCTTTCAACCCGAGGATGATCATCCGGGAAGCCTGGCCTGTGCTTACGCCGGC
>SKZT01000200.1 GCA_007127235.1 Desulfobacteraceae bacterium | reverse complement strand
GTAGAAATTGCCGAATCGGGAAAAAGGGCATTGACCATGGTCGAAAACAGGGAAAATCAGGGTACTCCTTTCAATTTGGTACTGATGGACTGGCTTATCCCGGAAATAGATGGTTTGGAAGTCTCAAGGCGAATCCGGGAAAAATCTGCTTCGGCACCGCCGATTATTATGATGACTGCATTCGGTAGTGATATGGAAAAGGCTGAGGCTGAAAAGATCGGTATTCAGGGATTTCTCACCAAACCCATTTATCAGTCCACCCTTTTTAATGCGATTATGGATGCTTTCGGCAAGGAAAAATATAAAAAAATGCGCCCTTTAAGCAGGCTGATGACCGATTCTACAGTGTACAAACGCCGGCTGAAGGGATTTCGTGTTCTTGTGGTGGAAGACAATCCCACCAACCAGGAAATTGCCGTGGCCATTCTGGAAAGTGCCGGAATTATCCCTGATACGGCCATAAACGGATCAGTAGCCGTGGAAAAAATTAGCAAAAACAAATACGATGCTGTCTTGATGGATATCCAGATGCCCGAAATGAACGGCTTCCAGGCAACCCGGAAAATACGTCAAGATTTATCCATTACCGACCTTCCCATTATCGCCATGACTGCTCATGCCATGCATGGAGACGAGGAAAAATGCATGATTGCAGGAATGGACGGTTATGTCGCCAAACCGGTTGAACAGTCACGGCTTTTCCAGTTATTGTGGAGGCTGCTAAAAAACAGACGCCCGGTTCTGGAAGCAGAACCGCTGTCTTCCCAGACCGAACCGGACACCAGGGTGCCGGGTTACGACAGCCGGGCACTTCCCGACAAGGTTCCGGGAATCCATATCCGGGAAGCTCTTGAAAATACGAGACTGGACCCTGCGGTTTACCGGCGCATCATTTACGGATTTCGCAGAAACAATCTCAATATCATGGAATCTATGCAACTGGCTCTCGATGAAGAAGATACCGACCGTCTTACAGCGCTGGCCCATTCTTTAAAAGGAAGTAGCAGTAACATCGGTGCTCAAGACTTGGAATCAGCGTCGAAAAAGTTAGAGGCGGCCGCCGCTAATCAACTGGACGATTCAGCACTGGAACCGCTTATACAAAAGGTCGGGGAAACCCTCGGCATTGTGCTGTCCTCCATTTCACAGCTTGAGAATGCAAACGAAGATGATCCTGTGGTGGATATATCGGGTGAAGCCTCTGACAACGGTAGTTTCAAAAAAGTTGCAGATGAATTGGCCGAAGCTTTGCGTTTGGCCGATCCTGAGGAAATCAACCGCATTCTTAGCCTTGTAAAGGGATTTGCTCAGTGGAGAAGATATTCAGCATTAGAACGCTTGATTAAACAATACGATTATGATGAAGCCCTCGAAATACTGACAAAAAACGGGTAACGGATAGAAAGAAAAGATAGGTGGATCGAAAGGATAGATAACACACATGGAAAAAGAACGAGATCTTGTTCTGATCGTAGATGACAACCCCACCAACATTGATCTTTTGATCAGCACCTTGACCAAAGACTATCGGCTCGGTGTGGCCATCAACGGCCCCAAAGCTCTTGAGTACGTGGCTAAGCAAAAGCCGGATATTATTTTGCTGGATATCATGATGCCGGGTATGAGCGGGTTTGAAGTCTGCAGTCGTTTGAAATCCGACCCTGAAACATCCGACATTCCCATCATTTTTATAACGGCGGTCGATGACGTTTCCCGAAAAATTAAAGGTTTTGAACTGGGAGCAGTGGATTACATTACCAAACCTTTTTTGGCCGAGGAAGTTCGGGAGAGAGTCAGAACGCACCTGGATCTCAAATCCATGCGTGAGCAACTCACGGACCGCAATGTTGACCTGGAACAGATGGTCAGCGAAAAAACAGTAGAACTGGAAAAACTTCTGGATGCCACCATTTCCACCATTACCCTGATGGCTGAAACCAGGGATCCTTACACTACCGGCCACATGAATCGGGTGGCCAACCTGGCCTGTGCCATCGCCAAGCACATGGGTTTGTCCAAGGAAAGAATCCGGGCTGTAGAGCTGGCGGGTATCCTTCATGATATCGGCAAGATCAGGATACCCACATCCGTGATGAACCGTCCCGGACGTCTTTTAGAAACCGAACGGGAGTTGTTGAAAATACATCCGGAGATAGGTTACAAGCTTTTAGAAAGGATACCTTTTACAATCCCCGTGGCTGACATTGTTCTTCAACACCATGAGCGCATGGATGGTTCCGGGTATCCGGCCGGGCTTAAGGGCGAGGAGATTCTTTTGGAAGCGCGCATTCTTGCTGTTGCTGATGCTACCGAAGCCCAAAGTTCCTACCGTCCATACCGCCCGGCCCTGGGAATTGATGTGGCTCTTGAAGACATTTCCAAAAACAGCGGCATATTATACGATCCCAAAGTTGTGGAGGCCTGTTTGACCCTTTTCGGCCAAGGCCTTTTCAGTTTCGACGAGGACAATCGTGTGCGGGACCCGGGGCATATCCAGTGATCGACATGTATATGTTTAATAATTATGTTTAGAGTGATAAGTTTAACAAAAACCAGATACTGCTGCAAGCTGATGCTCAGCCATACGAAAAAACAAAGCAATAAAGGAGGAAAAGTCAATGAATGAAGAAAAGAGAATATTATTCGGCACAGACGGCTCCGATTTTTCCATGAAAGCCTTGTCGAAAATGGGGGATCTTTTAAAAAACAATAAACACCTCAAAATTACCATTTTTCATGCTGCATCTGACATTGACTTTTCCTCATATTCCGAAGTGATTTGCCAAAGTTCGGATGCGGAGGAAAAGTTTCAGGAACTTCAGGTTCTGGAAGCTGAAAAGGTTTTGAAAAAAGCTTCGGATAGCTTAATACAAGCTGGATTTGATCAGGCAATGATTTCAACCGTTCTGGAAAATAAATGTAATGACCCCTCCGGATTCATGCTAAATATGGCCCATCAGGAAAAAATTGATACCATTGCCGTGGCCCGATGGGGAAAATCAACAGTATCTTATAAGGTTCTGGGATCGACTCCCTATCGTCTTTCACAAACGACGGATAACCGGACCCTGTGGGTAGTCGATCATCGAATCAGCTCATCTGATGTATTGATTGGTATTGTGGGCGCATCTGTCAGCCAAAGGGTTGTCGACTATACCGTTGAGTATTTTTCTCATCTGAAGGATAGTAAGTTTACATTATTTCATGTCATACCTTCTGTGCCGCCTCAGTTTTGGGAACATGAAGGAACAATTGATCTTGAGGAAGGACACGAAATGCAGCAAAAAATTGTCATGTGGATGAAGGAATACACGGATAAAGTTAAAGAAATTGCTGAGGATGCCAAAAATAAACTTGTAAATGCGGGTGTTCCGGAGCGGAACGTGGTTTTTAGAACGATGCCGACAAAAAAGGGTATCGCCAGGGATATATTTTTGGAACTGGAAAGAGGGAAGCATGGTATTTTGGTATTGGGCCGAAGAGGCTTTAGGGATGACAAGGATTTTGC
>SKZT01000002.1 GCA_007127235.1 Desulfobacteraceae bacterium | reverse complement strand
TGCTTCTGATAGTGTTCTTTGAGCAATAATTCAGGAAGGTGTTTGCCGGCTGTTGACCATGGCGGCGCCGTTTGAAAAGTATGCCGGTTTTCCCTGTCGCCTTTATCCCTGGTTTCATAATCCCAAATAATCTCATTTGATTTCGGGTCAAAAAAGATATGAGTGCCCGCATGAATTCGGGTATAGGGTTTGCCTTTGTTTAAGTCCGAATGAATAATTTTCCAACAGTCTTTGCCATATTCCGGATGTTTGATCAAAAGATGAGACACTGTGGGATGACTCGAAGAAATGACACCCAACTGTACCAGATTATTTTCTTTTTTGATACAGTGGTCTTGTGAGACGGATGAAATACGGGCCACAGATTCACCATGCCTGATTTTGGCCCGGCTGGATTCAAGAATATTCTCAAAGCCGTTTGAACCTGCGTTTATTCCGGTTGACACAGTTGAAAAAACAGAAGCCATGTTCGAATCTTGAACCTGCATAAACAGCCTGAATCGGAAATTGAAGTTAAACACTTGTAATCCAGCTCATCCGGATTTTTGTTTTTTATCAGCACTTCTATTTTATCGGTAATTATCAATTATTCTTTAGTATTTATTGCCGCAGATTTCTTCTTTTAATTTTTTCCAGCAGAGTCGTTCGTTTCATCTTCAGCAACTTGGCAGCCTCCTTTTTGTTCCAGTTGGTTTTAAACAAAGCGTGAAGGATCAGGCGGTTTTCAAAATCAACGGTCATGGCATGAAAATCCAAATGGCCATTATAATGGCTCTCTGTTTGAAGAAGTCCGGATTTTTCGGGGCTATCGAGTTTTTTGAATTTTTCAGGCAGCGCATCGACATCCACTGTGGGTTTATTGTGAAGAATACACAGCCTTTGCACAAGATTTTGCAACTCCCTCACATTACCCGGCCAGTCATATGCTTTAAGCTTTTGCATCGCTTCGGAAGTAAACTCCCGGATCGCATGCGGCCTTCCCCTGTTGTACATAAGCAGAAACTTTTCAACCAGATGAGGGATATCCTCTGTGCGATCTCTCAAAGGAGGTAGCGAAACAGGAACGACATTTAAACGATAAAAAAGATCTTCTCTAAAATTCTCCTCTTTCACCAGCTTTTCCAGATCTTTGTTGGTAGCGGCGATCACTCTGATATCAATCTTAATTGATTTGACCGAGCCAATGGGCTCAAAAACCTGCTCCTGCAAAACCCTTAGCAGTTTTGCCTGCAAACCCGGCCTCATATCTCCAATCTCATCCAAAAACAAGCTGCCTTTGTCTGCGTGCTTCAGCCTTCCGATTTTAGCTCGATTAGCTCCGGTAAAAGCCCCTTTTTCATAGCCAAAAAGTTCGCTTTCCAAAAGATCTTCCGGAATAGCAGCACAATTGACCGGAACAAAATTATGCCGGCTTCTCTCTGAGGTCAGATCGTGAATAGCCCTGGCCACAAGCTCCTTTCCAGTTCCACTCTCACCTTGCAGCAAAATATTTCCATGTTCGCATGAACTTACACTTTCAATGGTTTTAAATAAACCTTGCATGGGTGGAGATTCACCGATGATTCCGCAAAATCCATCACTTTTTCTAAGGGCAGGTTTCCGGTTCAATCCCATATGTAAGAGCTTCTGATATTCCAGACAATTTTTAACGACTTCCAGTATTTCCTTGTAATCATAAGGAATACCCACATGGAAACGAGCCCCCGCCTGTAGGGATTCCACGATAAGTCGCCGATCTCCCGGAGGCATCAAAGCTATGGGCACCAATGTCGGATTTTTTGACACAGCCTTTTGGATTAAATCCAGCCCCGATTTTGCAGGCAAAAAAAGATCGGTGATTAACAACTCGATATACCTGTTATTGTTTATAATCTCCAAGGCACTGGATGGTTCTACGGCATGAAGAACAGAAGCCCTGGTATTTTTTTTGAAAAAATTGACAAGGCGGCTTTTTTGAATCTCATCTTGTTCCACCACCAGGATGGTTAAATTATCGACCATATCTATCCTTTCCTTGGATGTGCAAATGACCCGGGACAAGAAAAATATATATTAAAAATAAAACCTGATTTAAAGGCGTCAAAATAATGACATGAATGAATATTTGTCAAGCATTGTTTGCAGCTTCCCCCAAAAAGCTGCAGCATTTCCCCAAAGAAAAAAACTGAAATACAGAACAAATTTATCAGATAACATTTAACAGTTTTTTTGGAAAAGGTACAATGCCTATCTGTCTGCATAAGTTATGAAATTTGCGTGGCATGTATTTTGCGTGACATTTCCCCAATAAATTACAGAGTATAAGAGGTGAAATGAATGGCAAAAAAGGGCCGTTTGCTTATCTTTATTTTTTTTTCCATAATTATTTTTGAAGCCGTTTCCTGGGCTGAGCCATTAAAATTACTGAAAATGACCGGTGACAAACAAAAAGATTTGAGCCGGTTTTCCTTTTTTTTTGATCAGATGCCCGAATTTAATATCGAAACTTCCGGTCAGAGAATTCGCCTTATTTTAGATCAAACAAATTTTTCATCATCTTTTATACCGCTTTCTCCTGATGAGGTTATTTTTCAAATCAATTCCACTGAAAACGTAAAAGATAGTGTTGTGGATATTTATTTACGCAATATTCCACAATTTGTTGATGTTACAGTTGATGAAAAATCCGTTCGGCTCATTATAAATATTTTTTGGGACCAGAAACGTTTGGGTCGCAGACCTGCTATACAGGACAAAAAAATCGGTAACCTAAAACCCATAAAAGGGGGCACTTTAGCTCAAAAGGTTATTTCTTCTCAATATTCCGGGCGCTGGATTGAATTTTTTAAGGAGTTTGAGTCGCCTTTAAAGTTTTCATTGCCCATTAATTTTTCTTTTCCTCAAATTCCCAGCCCTTTGGTTGTTGAAAATTCGGCATATCTGCCACCTCAACTGCTTCAAAAAGATATGGAAAAATTGTGTACCCATGTTGGTGAAAAATTGGCATCGCTTTTGCCGGAGGACAGTGAATTATTGAATTCCGATATCTATAACATGATATGGGCCGAATGCCTATTACGAAAAAAGGATAACAAAACGGCTTTGGATGTTCTGAGACAAGTCAATCCTGAAATGCATCCCTCCTCGTTGAAAAACTGGCGAATATATTACCAAAACTACGCCCATGCTGTTTCGGGCCACTATTACCGGGCTGCCACAATTAGCCGGGACGAGGAAGAAAGGCTTTTGGAAATAAAAAGTCTGGCCCCCTGGTATCGAATTTTTCAGGCCGAGCTGGAACTTGCCAAGGGAAAACCCGATAAGGCTTTGCAAATCTTATGTTCAGAAATAGGAATTGATGAAGTGCTGACCAGGATCTATCTTCTCCGTAAAGCCGACAGTTTGCATGAACTCGGCCAAGCAGCCAAAGCTTTTGAGCTTTATGAAGAGATGGTTTCGGATCTGATCTTTTTTCAAGATTATTCCTGTTCCATGGCCAAACGGGCTGAAACTGTCTACGGAATAAATGATTTTTCC
>SKZT01000271.1 GCA_007127235.1 Desulfobacteraceae bacterium | reverse complement strand
TTGATTTCCTTTACCAGCATCTCCACCGTGTTTTTCTGAGGTTCACCCAGCCAGGATGCACTTCCGGTAACAGCAAATGCAGCCCCTATGCGATACTCCTTGGGCTCTGCATAAAGATTTGCTGCAAAAAACAGACAAAAACAGGTAATTACCATTGCAGAAAAAATACTTCTTTTCACAGGCCTTCCCTCCTTGATTTTTTAAAAATTAATAACCTTCTCACGACTCAAAACAGCACTGCCAACACCTTGTATCACGTCAATGGCACGATCCAGATCATCAAATCTAAAAATTACCACTGCATGTTCCCCGCTTTTTTGCACAAAGGCATACATGTATTCCACATTTAATCCGGCCTTTTCAAGAACCGTAAGAAATTTTCCAAGTTCTCCGGGCTGATCTTTAATTTTAACAGCCACCACCTGGGATATGCGCACTGTGAAACCTTTATTTTTTAGCACTTCCACAGCTTTTTCAACATCGTTGACAATGAGCCGGAGAATTCCAAAATCCGAAGTGTCAGCCAGGGACATGGCACGAATATTAACATTTACATCACCCAACGCCGATGTTATTTGAGCCATACGCCCTGACCGGTTTTCAATGAATATTGAAATCTGATCGATTTTTAAACTCATGGAACCTTCCTACCTGAAATCATTTGGCCTGAAATCATTGGAACACGCATTCAGTCATTTTAAAGGGGAAAAGGAACAGCCATCAGCCCCAGTGTTTCATCCAGACCAAACATGATGTTCATATTCTGAACAGCCTGACCGGCGGCACCTTTTACCAGATTATCGATGGCCGATGTCATAACCACCATATTGGCCATTGAATCCACATGGACACCCATGTCACAAAAATTAGTTCCCTTTACATGCAAAGTATCCGCAGAACTTCCGGCAGGCCGAAGCCGGACAAAGGGATGCCCCCGATAAAAATGGCGGATATACTCCCGAATTTCTTCCTGATTTGCATGCTTACCCAACGAAGCATATATGGTAGTTTCCATACCTCGGGTCATGGGAACCAAATGAGGCACAAAGGTGACATGCACCCGTTTTTCAGCTTCTTTGCTCAAGATCTCGTCCATTTCGGGGTTATGTCTGTGATCTGTCACTTTGTATGCTTTGAAGGATTCATTAACCTCGCAGTGGTGTGTGGTCAGAGATGGAACTCTTCCGGCTCCGCTTACGCCGGATTTTGAGTCCACAACAATTCCGTTTGTCTCTATGAATCCACCTTTTATCAGCGGTATGAGGGGAAGAAGCGCACTGGTGGGATAACAGCCGGGATTGCCAACAATGTCGGCTGATTTAATTTTCCGGGCATAAACTTCAGATAAACCATATACCGACTTTTCCAACAGTTCCGGGCATGTATGCCGCTGGTAATGGGATTGATATAATTCAACATCTGAAAAACGAAAATCCGCGGAAAGATCAACGATGCGTAACCCTCTTTTTATCAGGGAGGGAACAATCTCCATGGGTAATTTATGGGGAAGCGCCAAAAATACAAGATCGAGGCTTGCAGCAAGCATTTCCGGTTCAAATTCCCGGCAAAACATATCTACAACCCCGGCCATGGAAGGATAAATATCGGAAAATCTTTTTCCCGAATGCTGCCTGGAAGTCAACATCTCGAGTTTAACCTTTGGATGTCCTGCCAGTATTCTGACCAGTTCAGCTCCGGCATAACCTGTTGCACCCACAACCGCGACTCGGATCATCATTGCTCCATGTTTATCACGTTAAAAACGTTCAAATCCACGTTAGTGAAAATATTAAAAAGAGTGCTTAGCAGAGGTTGAATCTATTTTCAAGGAGATATTGGTTATTATGTTGACTGCCAGTTAAAATCAGGCAAGCATTTATAATTAGAAGTGCCTGTCCGAAAACTCTGTTTCTCCCTCTCCCTTTGGGGGAGGGTCAGGGTGGGGGTGAATGATATCAGGAGGTTACCTTTCCCTCCCCCAACCCCTCCCGGAGGGAGAGGAGTTTTCGGACAGGCTAATTACTTTTTTCTGATGTCCTCCACCAGGTCCTTTAAAATCACCACCATATTTTTACCTCTTTCCTTTGCAATTCTATGAGCCTCTGACACCAGGCTGGAAGCCTGTGCTTCCAGTTGTCTTATGGGTGGAAGCTGTTCATTCATTCGCTGGTACTTCCATGCCAGCAATCGCATGGCCATTCGTTCTTCCTGTTTTCTGAAAAATCCCATGAATTTACTCCCTGAGTTTTTACGCGATTTTAGGTGACTGGCATTATCCCACAAATCTTAAAAAGAACATTTTCCAGCACACGCGTGGGATTCTGAGCGGTTGATTTCATCAGTAAATCTGCTTCCCCTAAAGCATTAAGTCCGGCTTTTAAGGAATCTGCAGAAAAATTGTCGGACTTTTTTAATAATTGATAAGTGGGATATAGGTTTTTAGGGTTTTTCATCAAAAAAAGGTCCGAGCTGTCTGCAATTTTGTTTTTTGATGTCTTTTTATTGCTTTTTGTTTTCGGTTTATTAAAAAATTCTTCCCATCGTTCAAGATGTTTTCTGAGAAGATTGTCATGATCAAGGATAGCAGGGACCACATTTTTTTGAAAATAATTGTAGTGGGCACCCTTTTGCCAAACTTTACCCGACGGACTTTCAGTGAAAGCTTTTGCAATGATCAGTTTCCTGATTTGATTTGCTATGGCTGTCAATACCTGAAGCGGATGTATACCTGCAGCTAACATTGAATTCAGAAAAAACAATGAAGACTCAAAATTCCGGTCGGTTATGGCATTGGTCAATTCAAAAACAGGATCCTGCCGTGTACGTTTCAGAAGCGCCTGGACATCACTTAAAGTAATGGTATCGCGATTTCCAACATAGTTAATCAATTTTTCCAAATCATTGGCAAAAGCGCGAATATCAAAACCGATCATATCCACCATTGCATAATAGGCATCTTTTTCAATGGACTTGCCTCTTTTGGAGAGAATACCTCGTGTGCGCTCATTCAGGATTTTCTCCTGCTGAACTTTATCCGCCTTTCTCTCTCCTTTCGGCACTGTAGAGTCGATAATCCACCCGGCCTTTTTAATGGCCTTATACAAGCGATGATTCTTGCCAGCCAATTCCGTTGTGATGATCAAATAATGGCCTTTTGGAAAACCTTTTTCCAATGCACTGATTAAAAACCCGATCAAGTCAGAGGATTGTTTTGGGACCGAAATCCCTTTGTCCCGGCAATATCCCAATATTTTGTCCATCCAGCGTAAGTCTTCATTCGGGTCGATTCCGAGTCTATCGGCCCGATTTTCCCCCTCAATGTCGTCAAAATCAAGATCGAGGCTGCTTAAAAAAGATGTGAAATAGCCGGCTCCCTTTTTCATCTCATTATTTTCAGTTTCATCTTTTGCTTTTTGAAAAAGGGTCCACTTATCTTCCCTGGAATAAAAAATCTTTGCATCCCGAAGCGCCACTATTTTAGTTCCCGGAATAAGGGAATAAGTATTGATCCTTTCAAC
>SKZT01000199.1 GCA_007127235.1 Desulfobacteraceae bacterium | reverse complement strand
TCTGTTTTTCAGGTGCACCGGCTTGCAGCCGGTCATGCAAAAGTACAACCTTTGCACTCCAGGTGCAAAGGTTTCTATCCACCTTACAATTCGGTAAGTGTTGACTCCATGAATCCATTGTGAGATAATTTCCCGCTGAAGTTAATAGGAGGGGACTGGGAAAAAACCTGCACCAGATTACCATATACGCCTGTGCACTTCCAAAAATGGTTGAAAAAATTATAAGCAGGTCAACATGGCATTGATACCGGAAAAAAAATGCCTTTTTTATTGAGACTGGGGCAAACATGAAGAATTATTTTGGACCCGATAATAAAGACCCGTTACCGCAATTCAATCTTGAAGACATGGACTTTGCCAAATTTAACCGTCTCATTCGCTGGTTTATTTTGGCATTGATTCTGTTTTTTGTATGGATGGGGCTTAATTGGGGGCGCACCTTCTATACGGATTACTTATGGTTCAGCAGCCTGGGCTACCAATCGGTTTTAGTGAAAATTATAAGTACTCAAGTTCTTTTATTCTTACTGGGTACAGCCATTTTCATAGTTCTGGCAGTTCCCAATCTGTATGCGGCCCGGCGGGCTGCGCTTCGGATGTGGCCGTTTGGAGGAAAAAAACTTACGTCGGACAAATATGAGGCGGGACTCAGCCTTTTGTTGCGGGTTGCTGTTGTCATAACTGTTTTGATAGGTTTTTTGCTTGCAACAAGGCTTTCAGGAGCCTGGCAATCCATCCTTTTTTACCTTAACCAGCTTCCATTTAATGAGACAGATCCCATTTTTCAAAGGGATTTTTCTTTTCATATTTTCACGCTTCCTGCATTTGCCCTTTTTCGTTCGTGGATGATTAATGTGGTTGTGGCAATTATGTTGATTGCTGTCGCCTTTTATTACATTAACTTCGCCCTTCGTGGAGAAGTATTTGCCCTGAGAGGGGCGGTCCGGTCCCATCTGGCAATACTGGGTGCTTTTCTTTTCGTTTTGATCGGTGTGGGGCACTGGCTGGACCGTTATGACCTTTTATATTCCCCTACCGGGGCTGTATTCGGGGTCGGCTATACGGATGATCACATTACGCTTCCGGCACGAACCATTCTGACTTTTGTAGCCTTTATCAGTGCAATACTGCTTGCATTCGCTGCTTTTACCCCGAATAATAAAATTCCCACCGTTGCTGTGGGCCTTTGGGTCGTGTTTACTCTTGTGGGTGGAAATGTGCTTCCTGGTGTTTACCAAAGGCTGAGGGTGGAACCCAGTGAGCTGGCCAGGGAAAGACCATATCTTGCAAACAACATCGAATATACCCGTCAGGCTTATGGTCTGGAGAATATGCAAACAAGAAGCCACCCCGCTCGGGGTGTTGTTGATCCGCAAACAGTCGCAGAAAATCAGGGAACCATCCAGAACATCCGACTTTGGGATGAAGGTCCCCTGCTTCAAAGTTATAACCAGATTCAGTTTTTCAGGCTCTATTATGACTTCATGGCTGTTCATACGGACCGCTACGTAAAAGATGACGAGCTGCGTCAGGTGATGCTGGCTACCCGGGAACTTTCGGCGGAGAAACTACCGGCGGAAGCCCAGCGATGGGTTAACCGGCGTCTTCAATTTACCCATGGCTATGGCGTAGCCATGAGTCCGGTAACCGAAGTCGAGGAGGGTGGAAGGCCCAGCTTTTTTGTCAGGGATTTACCGCCTACAGGAGACTTCGAACTGGAGCGGCCTGAAATATATTACGGTCTCAAAAGCCTGAATTATCTGGTTGTGCGCAGTGAAATGGAGGAGTTCAACTATCCCGGGCCGGCAGGACCGGTTTACACCAGGTATGAAGGAACCGGAGGGGTTGAGTTAAGTTCTTTTTTCCGTCGCCTCTTTTATGCATGGCAGTTTGCTGATATCAATATTCTGATTTCCGGAGAAATTAACCCGGACAGCCTTATCCAATACCGCCGCACAGTTCCTGAGCGGTTTTCCACTATAACTCCTTTTTTGCTGAGAGATCGGGAAGCTTACTCTGTGGTTGCAGACGGCCGGCTGTTCTGGATCCAGGATGCTTACACCACTACCAGCCGATATCCCTATTCCACTCGATGGGCAGGAAGATTCAATTATATCAGAAACAGCGTCAAAGCGGTGGTGGATGCTTACCATGGAACGGTGGATTATTATATTGCCGACCCCAACGATCCATTGATACTTACCTATCAGGCGATATTTCCCGACCTTTTTAAGCCCATGGATGAAATGCCGGAATTTCTCAAAGCACATGTTCGTTACCCATTGGACATGTTTACCATCCAGACGGAGATGCTGTTGCAGTATCACATGGAAGACCCCGTGGTTTTTTATAACAAGGAAGATCAGTGGTCCATTCCTGTGCAGTCTTCTTTTGGTCAAACCCAGCCCCTTAAACCATATTACATTGTGGCCAGGTTGCCGGGAGAAGAAAAAGAGGAATTTCTTTTGATCCAGCCGTTTACACCGGTCAATCGTCACAATCTGGTGGGATGGATGGCTGTCCGGAACGATATTGACAATTATGGAGAGATGACCCTGTATCGTTTTCCAACAGGCCGGCATGTGGACGGTCCTAATCAGATAGAAGCCCGTATAGACAATGATGCGGTTATTTCCGAGCAGTTTACTTTATGGGGGCAGGTGGGTTCCGAGGTTTTTCGGGGTATTCTGCTGGTCATACCTATCGGAGACTCGCTTCTTTACGCCGAACCGGTATTTTTAAAGCCTGAGACACTCGATTTTCCTGAACTCAGGCGGATAATTCTGGCTGACACCCGCCAGGTGGTGATGCATCAAACGCTTGATTATTCGGTGGATGCACTGGTGGGCAAATTGCCCGCCGTTGCTCCGGTTGCTGCAGTTGATGACGTTGTTTTGGTACCCGATATACCGGAAGTCAGGCCGGAGGGACTCGAAGCCGTTCGCCAGGGACTTCAGGAGGCTGTTGAGGGGCTTCAAAATGTACTGGAGCAACTCAGACGCATGGAGCAACCCTGATAAAGCCGGCCACTGTAAACCACAGGCACGTTTGTATTTCCGCTCCTGCAATGGGCGATATAGTAGTCATAAGGGTAACCATTGAATAATTTCTGATTGTAACGGATTTGGGGGTGAGGGGTGGTTTGTTGAAGGAGTGCAAACGCTGTGCTTTTGCATTTTTTTCTCGTACCCATGCTCTGGGTGAGACGCAACCATGCCTCTGCTATACCAGTTACGACTGCAGGAGCTAAAGGTCTGCCCGGGACCTGTCGAGGCAACTTCAATTATTGCTGCTTTCTCGTATGCATTCCCACGCAGAGCGTGGGAGAGAGGGTAATACAATTTTTCCCTGCTTACATGAATTAAATGAGCTTTGAGAGAATTTAATATATGTGGCACAATGCAAAATTTGGGGGATCTGTAACAGCAGGGGCGGGTTTGGAACCCGCCCCTACAGATTTACGCCACAGTGTACTCTATCAACCAATCACCCCCAAATTCGTTATAACCAGCAATTTTTACATTTTTTCGATTGCAGATTTAACCATCAATTTATAGCGTTTTTTGATTTTTCGTTTGATAAAAAAAATAAGCAAGAAAAGGGGCAAAAAAAACAGAATTATTCTAAAGTTGTACTCGGTTGCCACATCGCCCAGAATCACAAACGGAATACCGGTTATCCCATGAATTGCCCACCCGATGAAGAAATAATAGCGAAACGGAATGCCGAAGAGCGGCAGCAGGTAGTTTTTAACGGCATAAGGCAGTCCCGGTATTGCCATGAACAGAAAACTGAATTCTGCATACTTGCTTTCCCGAACATTAAATATGGGATAATGCTTTTTCTCGGCGAATGTCTTTAACTGGCTGCCAAAAAACGAATGTACACCCCAGAAAGATAGCGCAAGATGGAACGGCACCAGCATAAACATGATCAGGATTCCCCACAGGGAATCAAATCGCAACCCCAGAAGTATCAACAGTACTGTAATGGGAAATCCCAAAACAGGCAGGATCAAAAAAGATAAAAAAAGAACCGATGGGTGCGTCTGATCACTCTCTATAAAAGAAAGAAATCCTTTGATTTCTTCTCTGAAAAACACAGAGACCACAATCAGCAAGGTGATTAAGATAACGAAGCAGGTTATTTTCCAGTGATCGTGGTGCAAATTGATATCTTTTAATTTTCGGTTTTTATACTGAATGGTTAAAAAACAACATACGGTGAGATCTTTTTACTTCCGGGTAGAGCCGCCGGTTACCCGAGCGGCTCTACCCGGAAGTTTTAGCTGTCTGTCGTTTTAACCGAAGAGGTTTTATGCAAAGCTTCTTCAATCAGTTTTTCAAATTTTTCGACAGGAGGTGCTCCGGATATCTTTTGACCGTTGATAATAAATGTTGGAGTTGCAGAAATGGCCACCTGCTTTCCGCTTTTGATATTTTTTTCAACTTTGCGGTGGTGTTTTTGAGTTTCCATACAATGGCGGAATTTGTCTGTGTCAAGGCCCAGATCTTCGGCGTACTTTTCAAGTTGTTGCAAATCAGGTGTTCCTTCTGAGGAAAACATAAAATCCTGATATTGCCAAAATTTACCCTGATCATCTGCACAATGGGCCGCTTCAGCCATTTTATCCGAACCTTTATGCTGTTTTAAAGGAAAATCCTTAAAAATCCAGCGAATATGGTCCCCATATTTTTCTTTAATTTTTTTTGCGATATCATGACCCTTGCGACAACCAGGGCACAAATAATCTGAAAATTCAACCACTACAACCGAAGCATCCGCGGGGCCCAGCGTGGGATCATCTTTTACCGGTGGTGGTGGTTTCTGAAGGAAAACTTCCACATGGAATTTTTCTTTCAAAGAATCGGCATATTTGTTGATTTTTTCTTCTTTTTTATTTTCGTCGAGCTTGCCATCCGAATCCTTGACAATGGAGTCTATCAGCTCCTTTTCTGATTTACCTTCCGCCTTGGCTTGTTTTTTTATCAGCAATTCTCTGATAAGCTCGTCAAGCTTATTTTTTCTTAAATGATAAAGTTTTAATCTCAACTGATAAATGTCCTGACTCAGGGGCTCTTCGACTTCTTCCAAAGTGATCACATCATCATTTATGGCAGCGGCAATATAATCATCATCCTCGGGCTGGGTTTCCTCAATATCTGAAAGTTCAGATATGTTTTCCCTCTGGAAAAAAAACAGAGAAGTGATAAAGCATATTAGAATAATCGACAGACTTTCCCATACTCTGTTGATATCAAATACATAAAGAAACAGGCCGGTCATCATTACTGCGTTGATGGTGCAGAACAAACAAAATGCCCGGATGTTATACACCATTATCCAGATAAAAGTGAGTTCAACGCCAAAACCAATCATGATATACCAGTACACCCAGGGGTGCATCAGGTAGATAAGAAAAAGGAGAGCAATATAATACGCGGCGCCATACCATGAGGCCGGAATTCCAAATAAATGGAACTTCAGAGTCTTGTGGCACCCTTGTCCAAACATTTCACAAAATGAGAGAATCCATTTTATATACTTTTCCAGTATGGACAGAATCGAAAAGACCAAACCACCTATCGCTAATAAAATCAGTACCGTACTTTGCATTTCGTCGTTTTTTTACCTTTCAACATGTGGTGGTTTTTTCTGACCCATTCCTGCGGTTAAGAGAAGCTGGGTGGCTTCTTCAAAACCCATGTCTATGGGAGTTACGCGGGATTGAGGTACATAAATCAAGTATCCCCCCATTTGGTAGCTCAGCTGAAGATAAACGGCCAGTATTTTTTCCCCGTCGTCAGAGGAAAATCCCAAATGATCCTCTGCGTCACCGGTGACAAATCCAACAAGGCGAATATCATCGGTCAGGTTGACCAGGACCACTTTACGTAAAGCCCCGTCTTCTTCTTTTGCGGCAGTAAAAAAATCCATGAGATTTTTTATGCTGACATAAAAGCTTTTAAAAACAGGAATGCGCTTTACCTGCCGTTCCGCAAAGTTAGAAAGCTTTCTTACAACAGCCTGTTTTTCCCACAACAAGCCCAACATATAGAGAAGCACAACAGCGGCGGCAAGCCCCATGCCGGGAACGTAAAGTCTATCTGTTAACACAATTTTAAATATGCTGTAAACAAGAGCTTCAGCAGAAACAACAATCCAGAAAATTAGATAAAGAGTAATGACCAGTGGAATTACGGTCACAAAACCTTTAATGAAGGTTCCCCAAATAGATTTCATAACGTATCCTTACTTCAGCTTTGGTCCAGCTCGACTTTCAAATTGAGAAACTCGAGCATATCTTTTAATGAAATAATTCCTATGAGCTGATTTTGGTCTACCACCATCAGGCGGCTGGCACCGCTGTGGCGCATGGCTGAAAGGGCCTCGACGGCATCCGCATCGGGTTTTATCGTGTTGGCAGACGAGCATTTCGCGGACAGTTCACCGACACTTGTGTGCGGCCATTGCTCCTGTGGAATTTCTTTAATCTCCCGGGTTGTGATACAGCCAACGAGTTTCTCATCCTCCACTACCGGAAAAAGTTTATAATGATAACGATATACATAGTCTTCGACAAGTTGTTTAATGCTGGTGGAAGGAGACACGGTGACAGGATTTTCTGTCATAAACTTTTTTAGTGGCTCTCCTTCCAAAGCCTGCCGCGTCAGCAACTGCTGGTAAGACATTTTGGCTGCGCCATAAATAAACATACCGATTAGAAAAAGCCACATTCCTCCAATCACAAACCCGCCAAATACACGCAAAATTCCGAAAAATACCAGCATAAGCCCGAAACCGGCGCCGATTTGGGATGAAATCCGCGTTGCCCACCTGAGATTACCCTTCCAGGCCCAGAGAGCCGCCCGTAAAATGCGGCCGCCATCAAGCGGGAATGCCGGGGCAAGGTTAAATATTGCCAGCAACACATTGATCATGGCCAAATACGCTAGAACCCCGGTTAAAGCCAAAGGCCAACCTGTTAGAGTTCCAAGCTGGTTGAGTCCGTAAAAGACAATGGCTATGGCAAAACTTGACAAAGGGCCAATTACAGCGATATAAAATTCCTCTTTGGCTCCGGGGGGTTCATCACCCATCTCCGCAACACCGCCGAATATGAAAAGGGTAATTCCTTTCATTTCCATGCCAGAGCGCCGGGCAACCAGCGAATGACAAAATTCATGGGCGACAATAGATAAAAACAGCCCGATAGCGCCCAATATTCCCATAATCCAGTATGTTCGGGTAGCCAGATCCTCATAATGAAATGGGAAAAAACCCGTTGAAAGAGACCAGGCTACCAGTATGGCAAGGATAACCCAGCTTGGGTCGAGGCTGACCTCAAATCCCATCAGGTTAAACAATTTTCTCTTGCGTCCGAACATATATTCAATCTCCTAATATTTTTACTCAATATTCTACCTAATATATTGACTTTCAAGCAGGAATAACAGAAATTTTTGAGAATTATTTCAATTTTTCCCTGGCACTTTCCAAAGAGCTTTGCAATTCAGAATAGGCACTCTCGACCCCGGATTTGATATCTTCCCAAACGTCTCCGCTTGAGGCTTTCAATTCGGTCAGTTTGTTTTTCATGATAAAACTCCTTTTATGTAAATAATTTGGTTTTTATCCAAACACATAGGTGCCCGGAGCATCTTCCATCGGATCAATATCTTTTTCCGGTACACCCATGGAAGGAGGCTCGGTTTTTCCGTCTGAATGTTTCACCAGCCAATCATGCCATACCGGCCACCATGAGCCTTTTTCAACGGGCATTTTTTCCCGGAAAGTTTCCGGTGCTATATAAAGTTCTCCTTCCTTTCGGGTATGTACCTGATAGGTACGGCGAGGATGTCCCGGTTCACTGATAATACCGGCGTTGTGGCCCCCGCTGGTTAAAAGAAAAGTTACCTCTTTTGAATCGGATGCCAGGTTGAATCTGTAAACAGAGCGCCAGGGAGATACATGGTCTTTTGTGGTGGAAACAAGAAAGGCCGGTTCATATATATCGCTAATAACAATCGGTTTTCCGTCTATTTCGAAGGTACCCTTTGAAAATTCTTTTTCCAGAAACAGCTTTCTTAAGTATTCACTGTGCATTTTATAGGGCATTCTTGTCGTGTCCGCATTCCATGCCATCAAATCAAACATTTCCTGTCTTTTTCCCATCAGGTAATCATGAACCATGCGGGACCAAATCAGATCGTTTGACCTGAGCAACTGAAAAGCGCCGGACATCTGTTTGGTATCCAGATAACCCTGAAACCACATCTCATCTTCCAGATAAGAGACCTGGCTTTCATCTATGAATAACTCCAATTCTCCAGGTTCGGAAAAATCCGTTTGTGCTGCAAGAAAAGTCAAGGTTTTCAGGCGGCTATCACCCTCACGGGCCATGTACGCGGCAGTCATGGCCAGAAGGGTACCGCCAAGGCAATATCCCACTGTATGTATCTTTTGCTCCGGAACAACCGTGGAAACCACATCCATAGCCTCCAGAGCCCCTTTTTTCATATAATCTTCCAATCCCTTTTCATGATCCTCCTGATCCGGATTTTTCCATGAAATTATAAATACCGTATATCCCTTTTCAACCAGATAATTAACAAGAGATTTTTGGGGATTAATATCGAGTATGTAGAATTTCATAATCCAGGCAGGAATAATGAGAATCGGTTCCGCATGAACTTCTTCGGTCTGAGGCCGGTATTGAATCAGTTCCATAAGATCGTTTCTGTAAATTACTTTACCCGGAGTAAGTGCCATGTTTTTACCCGGCACGAAATCTTCAGCTCCTGCAGGTGGTTTTCCCTCTATGTTTCTCAAAAAATCTTCGATAAAATTTTGTGAACCTCTCAGCAGATTCATTCCGCCTTCTTCCACAGTGGTTTTTAGAACAGCAGGGTTGGTTAAAAGATAATTCGAAGGTGAAAACACATCCAGAATTTGTCTGGCCACGAAAGAAACTACGTCCAAATGATGTTTTGTAGCTCCCGATATATCGTTTGTGGCCCTTTTCCACCATTGCTGTGTAAGAAGAAAGGGCTGGTAGATAAAATTAAATGGCGGTTTTTGCCATTCTTCTTCCTCAAATCGATTATAGGTATCCTCAACGCCTATGCATGGCTCACAATCCTTGTTTAAGACTGATTTAGTCACATAGCTGCCGTGTCGGGTGAGTTGTTCGAAAAACAGTTCAATAAGTTCCAATTGTTTTCCGGGAGAATTTGACAGGTGTACCATCCAATCATAGTAAGCAAGCATCAGAGCGCCTGGTGAAATGCTAAGTGTATAGCGTGCCTGCATAGCATGAAGCAGTCTGTCCAAACTTCTATATTTACCTGACGGGCTTTTTTTCATATTGAATACTTTCCTTGCATATTGTTTAAAATAACTTTTCATTCAGTGATATTGAGAAACCATACAAAATCTGCTCATAAATATCTTATTACCGTGCTTGCTTCAATAGGGTCAATTAAGTATATACTGTTAAAAAAGACATTAGTAAAGGAGAGCCGAACGGAGGCAAGGTTGAGACTCGAGAGTAGAGGGCCAATTTATTAACAGTCATTTTTCACCGGCGCATTATCAATGTGCAGCTTATCAAAAGCTATATGAGTGTAAGGGCTGTGGCAAGTTTGTGAATAAATGAACTCAAAAAGGGTGAAGCCGGAGTGCGAAAGTTGCACTTTCGCCTTACCGGCTGCAAGCCGGTTCACCTGAAAAACAGATGGTTCAATCATCTTTACAATCCCAAAATAAATATGGTATTTATTTTTCAGATAAGCGTTAAAGGCTCACGCCACCCTCGATGTATCCGCTATCCCTATTTTCTCTGATTATAAGGGATTTGGGGTGATTGGTTAAGAGAATAGATGATCGAAAACGTTTCTTTCCTTTGGTAAGGGGGGTTGTGGTTCCCCCCCTTTGAAAAGCTGGTCTTTATCCACACTTGACACAGTGGGGGAAACTTATTGAAACCTATATAGTGGAAAAGTTATCTGGTGTTTTCGGAAAGCCGGATTTCCCGGAGGGAATAGGTTATCTAGCCGGTGGTTAAAAACCACCGGCTAGATAACCTAACTCCTATCGGGGTTGTTTCTCGGGATTTGGAGAGTTAGCGGTGCTGAACAAGCAAGATTGGATAATTTATTATTGCCAGTCACCTTAATGTAGCTTCCCGTAAAATGTTTTAGCAGGCATAGAGGTATAATTTATGCGAAAAATTCTTCGACTGTTCCTGTTTGCAACAGGCGGTCTTATAGCATTGGCGATTATGCTGACATTATTTTCCTGGGCGGTTGTGGATTCGGAATTGATCAAAAATCACATTGAGGAAACTGCATCCCAAGCCATGGAAATGGATCTAAGAATCGATGGTCCGGTTAGAATCCAGCTGTTTCCATCACCCGTGTTGAGACTCAGGGATATTCATTTGCGAAATGGGAACACCGAATGGTTCAATGCTTCCGGCGTAAATTTACGGGTCCGGATATTGGCGTTCTTGCGGGGTCGGGTTGAGGTAGACCGTATTGATTTTGTGGGGCCCAATCTCCAATTGAGGCGAAGTGGCTACGGAGGATTCAACTTTATTCCGGTCAATTCCCCTGAGGCATCCAGCGAAGGAGGGTTGTTTGATTTTCGGCGTTTGCGGGTCCGGGATGCCAACCTGAAATTCACCGACCCGGAATCCGGAGAAAGATTCGAAGCACAGGGGTGTGACTTGACCGTGCGAAACCTTGAATGGGGATCCGCAGGAGTGACCGTGTCCGAACCGAGGCTGCCGAATTTTCAAAGCCATCTGAGCTGCGGGAAAATCAGCTATGATCTGATGGAATTGACTGAACTGGAGGCACAGGTCTCTGTGCAGGATCAGCGAGTCAAGGTCAGCTCCGTCAAGGGTCTGCTGTTCGATGGTGAGTTGAGGGGGGATGGAGAAAGTGATCTATCCGGGGCTTCCCCGACTCATTTTTTTGAAATGGAGCTTGCTGACTTTCGTGTTGAGCGTTTCATTGAAACTTTTCATGAAGGGCAGGGGGCTGAAGGCTCGCTCACTTTTACGGCGCAACTGAGCTTTTCAGGCAAAACCCCTTCGGAGATGGTGGCAAGCCTGGACGGACGGGCAGAACTTTCAGGAACCGACCTTGTGCTGCACGGCCTGGACCTGGATGAACAACTGGCCAGATATGAAACCACCCAGAGGTTTAACTTGGTGGATGTCGCTGCCTTCTTTGTGGCCGGTCCAGGGGGCCTGGTGGTCACCCGGGGCTACGGATTTGGCAGCCTTTTCGCTGACACCGGTGAGCAGACGCCCATCCGGGAACTGGTTTCAAAGTGGGACATTGAAAAGGGCATAGCCCATGCCCGCGATGTTGCTTTGTCAACAGCAGAGAATCGGCTTGCGTTGGCCGGAGGCCTGGATTATGTGAACTTGCAGTTCAAAGATACGCGGGTGGCCCTGATCGACCCCGAAGGCTGCGCTGTTGTGGAACAGCGTATACAGGGAGAATTTCATGATCCGGAGATCGAAAAACCCCATTTTCTGATAACCTTGGTTGCTCCCCTGATAGATATCGTGGAGCGGGGAGTTGGGCTGTTCTGGGGTGTCGAATGTGAACCATTCTACACCGGAGAGCTTGGGGCACCATGAATTGCCGGTCCTGGTATCAAAAATAATTCGGAATTTTTTAATTGACATTTTGAGATTAGCTCTGGAGGATCTCAATATATACGGCAAAAAGCATCATACGGGGAATTAGGACGAGGGCGGGTTTGGAACCCGCCCCTACATGTCAATGGCTTGATCGTCCATTTGTAGCGGTTGCAGGGGCAGGTTTCAAACCTGCCCCCTCATGCTCCAGATCTAACGTATTGAAAATAATACAATCCACATCAATATAAAAATACCATGCAATACAGGAGGCTTTACAGAATCGGCTGTATTGCTTTTTCAAACCATATTTTTTAAAAATATATCATAAAAGGGAAAATGATACAGAGGATTTAGAGGGTTTGTCTCTCTGTTGATAATCTGTGCATCTGCTTCTTTATTTCGGACCTGAAAATACCGACATACAATCCAAAACATCCCAGCCCATGATGGTGCAAATATAGGCTGGCAGGAGGCGGAGTGTTTTATGACATGGCATGATAGCATGCGGAGATGCCAAAAAGACCGGGTAGGGTTATATTTGACCGCCACCGCCAGGTCAAATATAACCCTTTTTTGGCAATTTATGACCGTTTCAATAAATACTTTTTGAACTGATTATGATTGAAGAATCAGACCGATAAGTGACATATCGCAAAGTCTTGTAAACCTGGCACATAAATTGAGTATGTAAATTTCAGAATAATCAACACGCAATCACATAGCCCGGCATCCATCAAAGTAAATATAAACCATAATGTAACAAGGAGGCAGGAAATGAAGAAAAATATTGCCTGGTTATAACGGATTTGGGGGTGATTTGTTTATAGAATATCAACAGTGGAAACCTGTAGGGGCGGGTTCCAAACCCGCCCTCGTTCCAAATTCCCCGAGTGTTGCATTGTGGCATATATATTAAGTTCCCTCAAACGTCATTCAATTCAAGTAACCAGAGAATGATTTTTATACCCTCGTTCCCACACAAAGCATGGCAACGAGAAAAAAATGCAAAAGCACAGCTTTTGCACTCCTTCAACAAGTCACCCCCAAATCCGTTATAACCAGGAAAATTCAAATCCTGACGTTCCTGGATTCTGAAGGAATTGAAGCCGTCAATTCCATAAGGAAAAAAGACACTGCTTTTTCCCTGCAATAAGGTGACTG
>SKZT01000181.1 GCA_007127235.1 Desulfobacteraceae bacterium | reverse complement strand
TGGGTTTTCTCGATACTCGATCGTACGATCTATTGGGTCGCATTTTTTGTTTACAGGTCCCAATGGCTTGCATAATTCGATTAACAGTTTTCTTAACAACTTCTGCCTGCTGCAGAAACAGGGTTCTAAATTTCTGGCGATAGTAACTAAACTGTTCTTAAAATTGACATGGAGGGGAGTTTTCGGACAGGCACTAAGTAGCAATATTATCGAGACTATTACAAAGAAAGGAATCTGATGCGCGTCGATCTTCATGTCCACTCAAAGTATTCCAAAAGCCCTCACAATGGGTACTGCAAAAATCAACTGCACTGAAAGCTTTACCGAACCCTTACAAATCTATCACATTGCCCGCCATCGGGGCATGTCCCTGGTCACCATTACGGATCACAACTCTATTGAGGGGGCGATAGAAATCGGGAGCATTCCTGGTTTCTTAACAATTATCTACCACCAATGGGAGCATTCCCCATTTCTTGACGAAATTCTACGATAAAATGAGAAATGCGAACCAAATTCGCCCTATAACAGAAAAAATGGAGGATAATCGCCTTTAGTCGAATTGGACGGTAAAACGCCGTTTTGATACACGACCATGGGAGAGACCATAACAAAATATTGAAAGCCTGCTTGAACAAATAATTTGGATACAGACCAGAAACCATCGAGCCTATTTGTCAAATCGCCGAAGACGTATGCGCGAACTTTCTATTGGGAACCAAGGCTTACCAGAGTGTCAGTGAACTGTGTCGAACTGTTCGGGGACCTAGTATGAGTACCACTCCCGGAAAAGTTCAAATCCTGGGGGTCAGTGAAATCCAAAATCAAAAGATTTTTGTCCTCAGATTTCTTCAGGGAAGAAATCCGGATACTTCTGATAAAAAAGCCGCAATGTCTCCTTAAAGGCCATATGGTGATTGCCCCCGGAAAAACCGCAAGCTTTTCCATCAATGGATCACCGTGGAAATCAAGACAGATATTTGAACAGCAAAGTTGCCATCCCGGCAAACTGGTTGCGGCCTCCATGATTTTATGAGGCCTCTTTAATATCAGATCTCTTCTTTTATGAAAAGCTACAAATTCCAATTTTTTCCTTGACTTATGATATAATGGTAATAATTTATGGCTTGGGTCAAACAGGAAGATACTTAGGATAACAGTACGCTTATGCTATTCAATCCATATACTCTCCGGTTTGATTCTAAAAAAGTCGTGATCTGATAATCGATTGGCGACTTATAGTGATAAACCCTAAGCTGAAATCAGCCTAATATGTCAGGGAGGTGATTTCAATGGAAAAAAAGGAAAAATCAGAAGTCAGCGGTAAGGTGGAAGATAAAACAAAAGGCTCAGAAACTGAGACATGTTGTTTCTACTTTGTCGATCCATGCGGATGCTTCGTTGATCCTTGCGGATGTTACGTAGATCCGTGCCGATGTTGTTAATATATTTGCACTTCCAATAGGATTGGGCTAAACGGCTCAGTCCTATTGTTATTTAAATACTCAGATGGATTCAATTACCCAAATAGCTCTTGGTGCTGCAGTAGGTGAATCTGTTCTCGGCCGGCAAGTGGGGAACCGTGCCATTTTATGGGGTGGTCTTTGTGGCCTTTTGCCGGATCTGGATCTGTTGATTCCTTTAAGCGGTGCGGTGGAATCTTTTACATATCACAGAAGTTTTAGTCATTCGCTGTTTGTTTTTGCAGCACTGACCCCCTTGTTGGTTCTTCTAATCTTAAAAATTCACCCTCAGACTGTGGAGTATCGCAAAAGGTGGTACGCTCTGGTTTTTTTAGGTCTTGCCACCCATTCGCTCCTTGATTGTTTTACGGTTTACGGCACACAGATTTTTTGGCCCTTGAGTACACCGCCGGTAATGTGGGCATCGATTTTTATCATCGATCCCGTTTATTCGATACCCCTGATAGCCGGGGTGATCGCTGCCCTGATCATGTCCCGCCGTTCGTCCCGGGGTCATCTATTGTGTATGATCGGCCTCACCCTGAGTTCCATATATCTGCTTTGGACGGTAGGCGCAAAACTATATGTCACTGATATGGCTCATAAATCCATGAAGCAGCAAAACATTGAATACCAGAGGCTTCTGACAGTACCCACGGCCTTTAATACGGTTTTGTGGCGCATTATTGCTGTCGATGATAACAGGTATTATGAAGGTTTTTATCATCTATTGGACAAAACAAAAACCATCAGGTTCACGCATCATTCCAGCGATGACAAGCTTTTGGAAAATCTTGAAAATCATTGGCCTGTCAAGCGTCTAAAATGGTTTACCCGTGGTTTTTATTCCGTACAAAAATATGGTGATGATGTTGTTATCACCGATATCAGGATGGGAATGGAGCCTAACTATTTCTTTCGCTTCAAGGTCGCTGAGGCAGGAAATCCTCACCCAAAAATGACCCCAAGCGAAAGACTTCCCAGCAACAGGGACTTGGACCAGCTCAGGTGGCTATGGCACAGAATCCGCACACCTCATTAAGCATCGGACAGGAAAAAGCAGACAGTCAGTAACAAAAATGGGAGCGTTAAGCCTTTTCTGATATTAGGTAACTGGCACTTTATGCCAGTGCACTTTCATCGCCACTGTCCTGGGTAAATAAACATGATGAACCGGTTGAATCCCGTAAACTCCAGAAAAACTCCGCATCTAAATCTCCCATCATGGGAAAAATGTTCAGATCAGCTTCCGGTGCATTACTGGAGTACCGGCCAAAATCCCCGTCTGCAATGTGTGCCATAGTGCCGGCCGGCAGTCTGGCCAGATCCACCAGGCGCGCAAGAAACTTTTTGGCTTTTTCTTTGTCTGTCTCCTTTTCAACCGCTCCGATAACGTTTAATTTTGCTTCCCAGCGGTCCATAATCCGGTATGCCATTAAAATAGCCAAATCGAGGTCTGTAAACTCCATTTCCATTTTCCAGTCCGGACCCTGGTCGGGAATCCACAGATTGACACGTTTGCGCCTTCCGAGACCGGCTGTTTCGTGACGCACAAGAATCGCTACTCCCATTCGCTGACGTTTAGCTTCCTTGATTAAGCCCTCCAAAGATTGATGGGTTTTCGGATCTTTTGGAAGTTCCAGGAACAAAACATTGGGTCGAAAAAAAGAGCCGGACAATGCCTGCATACCCATGCGCACATCATCCGGAAACAGGTTGCCTTCCATGACTGTAAAGGAGCTGAATATCCCTTCATTCATGAAGGCATGCTGGGCGTCAATCAGGCGCTCCTGAAGATCATCGAATTTTTCTGCAGGTGCAATGCCAAGCAGCTTGATTGATCCCATGGGATATACCAATTGCTTGATAAAATTGAATGCCCCTTGCAACCGGGATGGGTCTTCCACAGGAATTAGAATATTGGGCTTCCAAGCCCGTTCGGCTGTGCCCTGATAAAGCTGCACCTGCTTGCCTGCCCATTCAGCAAGTGCAGTAAACAAGCCACTTCGCACATCACCCGTGGGAGCTGTCAATTGCCGTTTCATTAATACATAGTA